>JAEYVD010000026.1 GCA_023432075.1 Pseudomonadota bacterium
GTGCGCGATGCCAGCGAGGAACGCCGCGGCATCTATCGGCTGACCGCCAAGCTGACGCTGCACGGCGAGCTGTCTGATGCGCAGATCGACGAATTGCTGGCGGTGGCCGAGAAGTGCCCGATCCACAAGCTGATGACGGCGGTGGACGTGCAGGTGTCCACGCTGATCGTGCGGCCGGATTGAGGGACGGGGCGGCAGGCGGCGGGGCCGCCTGTGCAAGGCGGGGCGCTGCGCCCCGCGCAGGGAAGTCTTACTCTTCCATGCCCGGGACGATGGTCGAGAAACCGCCGTCCACGTGGGTGATCTCGCCGGTCACGCCGGCGGCCAGGTCCGACAGCATGAAGGCCGCGACATTGCCGACGTCTTCGATGGTGATATTGCGGCGCAGCGGGGACTGGTTTTCCACGAACTTCAGGATGGCCGAGAAATCCTTGATGCCGCTGGCGGCCAGGGTCTTGATCGGGCCGGCGGAGATGCCGTTGGCGCGGATGCCGCGCGGGCCCAGCGCCGTGGCCAGGTAACGCACGCTGGCTTCAAGCGACGCCTTGGCCAGGCCCATCGTGTTGTAGTTGGGAACTACACGCTCGGCGCCCAGGTAGGTCAGCGTCAGCACGGAACCGTTGCGGCCTTCCATCAGGGGCAAAGCGGCCTTGGCCATGGCGGCAAAGCTGTAGGCCGAGATGTCGTGGGCGATGCGAAAGCCTTCGCGCGACAGGCCATCCAGGAAGTTGCCGGCGATGGCTTCGCGCGGCGCAAAGCCGATCGAATGGACCAGGCCGTCCAGGCCATCCCAGTGCTTGGCGAGTTCAGCGAAGGCGCCGTCGATCTGGGCGTCTTCGGCCACGTCGCAAGGCAGCACGATGTCGCTGTTGAATTCGGCGGCAAACTCGCTCACGCGGTCCTTGAAGCGGTCGCCCACGTAGGTGAACGCCAGTTCGGCGCCTTGCTGATGACAGGCGCGCGCGATGCCGTAGGCGATGGAACGGTTGGAAAGCACCCCGGTGACCAGGATGCGCTTGCCGGCAAGAAAGCCCATAGATGTGTCCTTTGATTTTTGCCCTTCTGGAGACCGCCTATTTTAGGGAATTTGGCGGACCAGCGGGCGAGCCGGTGCGGCCCCCGTGCCGGGGCGCCGCACCGTGCGTGGCGGGTGTCAGCCGCGCGCGTTCGTGCCCGGCACGCGAAGCTGCGTGCCGATCTTCAGGGCGCTGCCCTTGATGTTGTTGAGCGCGCGCAGCGCGTCGACGGTGGTGCCGTACTGTTTGGCCAGCGAGAACAGGGTGTCGCCCTGGCGGACCTTGTGGCTGCGCACGTTGGGGCGGGCGCTGGAGACGCGCACGGCGGGCGCCTGCGCGGCGCGGCCACGCGGCGCGGCGGCCTTGTTGTCTTGCGGAGCCGAGTCCAGCGCGCCCACCGGGGGCGCCAGCGACGCGATCTGCACGCCGCCCGTGCCGGGGTCGCCTGGCACCAGCAGCGCCTGGCCGTTCGCGGCCTTCTGGCGGCGGCTGATGTCGTTGGTGTCGCGCAGGGTGGCTTCGGACACGCCAAACCGCTTGGCGATGGCCGCGTAGGATTCGCCGCGGCGCGAGTGGTAGACCTTCCAGGCGGACAGGTCGCCCTTGTAGTTGGTGAGGTTCGCGTTGAAGATTTCGACGCGGTCGGCCGGCAGCAGCAGGGTGGGGCCGTGGTCGCCACGGATGACCGGACGGTTGAAGGAGGGATTCAAGGCCTTGAACTCGTCCAGCGGCATTTCAGCCAGCTTGGCGGCGATTTCCAGGTCGATATCGCTGTTCTTCTGCACCGTCACGAAGTACGGCGTGTTGCCGACGGGCGGCAGCGCCACCGCATAGCGCTGCGGATCGGCAATGATGTTCTTGATGGCCTGCAGCTTGGGCACGTAGTTACGGGTCTCGTCCGGCATGTTCAGCGACAGGTAGTCGGTGTTCTGGCCGGCGGCCTCGTTCTTGGCCATGGCGCGTTGCACCGAGCCTTCGCCCCAGTTGTACGAGGCCAGGGCGAGGTACCAGTCGCCCTGCATTTCAAACAGCTTTTCCAGGTAGTCCAGCGCCGCGTTGGTCGAGGCGATGGGATCGCGGCGCTCGTCGCGCCACCAGTCCTGCTTCAGGTTGAAGTGCTGGCCCGTGGCCGGCACGAACTGCCACAGGCCCGAGGCCTGCGCGCGCGACAGCGCGGTCGGGTTGTACGCGCTTTCCACGAACGGCAGCAGCGCCAGCTCGGTCGGCAGGCCGCGGCGGTTGATCTCGTCAACGATGAAGTACAGGTATTTGCCGGCGCGCTCGGCCATGCGCTGCACCGCCTCGGGGTGGGACGCGTAGTAATCGGTCCACTGCTTGGAGAGGTCGGTGTTCAGGTTGGGGATGGCGAAACCGCGGCGGATGCGGTCCCAGGCGTCAACCGGCGGGTTGGTCAGGTCGACCGTCCGGGAGGTGTCCCGGGCAATGTATCGGCCTTGGGAATTGGTGGTGAGGTTCTTGCTATCGGGGGCTTTGGTTCCTGCGCAACCGGCGAGGACTGCCAGCATCAGCGGCAGAAGGAGTCGGGATAGATTCATCAGGTGGTCACTTGAAATCGTTCTTCCATTCACGAAGGGAGGCAAAGACCTCTACCGGCGTAGTCTGGCTGCGTCCGGTCCAACTTGCGGCGGCCTGGACGACGTCGGGCTGCTGCGTGCGCAAGAACGGATTGGTCGCGCGTTCCTGACCGATGGTCGAAGGAAGCGTGGGGTGTCCTTCCGCGCGTATTTGCTGGGCCCGCAGGTGCCACGTTTGCAGGTCGCGGTTGGCCGGTTCGACGGCCAGTGCCCAGCGAAGGTTCGCTAGAGTGTACTCGTGTGCGCAAAAAACTTTTGTATCTGGCGGTAAAGCGGAAAATTTTTCCAAGGAATCAAACATTTGCGCGGGTGTGCCCTCGAAAAGCCGGCCACAGCCCCCCGCAAAAAGCGTGTCGCCGCAGAACAGCGCGTGTTCGACGCCGGCCGCGCGGCCCGCGTAGGCAATGTGGCCCGCGGTATGGCCCGGAACGTCCAGTACCGACAGGTCCAGATCCAGTTCCGGCAGCGTCACGCGGTCGCCTTCGGCCAGCCGGACATCGCAGCGCGGCAGCTTTTCGCGCGCCGGACCATATACGGTGATGCCCTCGATGCGGGACAATTCGAGCACGCCTCCCACATGGTCGCCGTGGTGGTGCGTGAGTAGAATGGCGCGCAGCTTCAAGCCTTGCTGATCCAGAAACCGCAAGACGGGTCCGGCTTCGCCGGGGTCCACGACCGCCACCTGGCCGTCGCGGACGATGGCCCAGATGTAGTTGTCGGAAAAGGCTGGCAAAGGCAAGACCGCGGCGTTGCGATCGCGGCCGCCTGCGGGGGCGGTCAAGGCTTGCATGGGATTCGAAGGAAAAAACGTGGCAGAAGAAACTCCGCCGATTGTAGAACTGGCCGAATGGTTCCAGACGCCGCCGGGCCAGTACGTGCTGGCCTGGGAGCGCGCTCAGTTCGACGCGGCCGTCGCGGATGTCTTCGGATATTACGCCTGGCAGGTCGGCCTTGCCGACCTGAACCTGTTGCGGGCCAACCGCATGCCGTTCAAGGGCTACGTGGGCACCGAGACTCCCGCGCCGGAAAGCCTGCCCGGCTGGCAGTCGCGCGTGGTCGTCGCGCAGCCGGAGGCCCTGCCGTTCGAATCCCAGAGCGTGGACCTCCTGATTCTGCCGCACACCTTTGAACTCACGCCCGAACCCCACAATGTGCTGCGCGAGGTCGAGCGCGTCCTCGTCCCCGAAGGACGGGTGGTCATTTCGGGGTTCAACCCCTGGAGCATGTGGGGCGCGCGCACCCGCATGCCCGGCATGGAGCCCTGGCTGCCGCAGCCGCCGTCCTCGCAGGTGTCGCTGGCGCGGCTCAAGGACTGGTTCAAGCTGCTGTCGCTGGAGGTCGATGAAAGCCAGTTCGGTTGCTACGCGCCGGCCTGCCGCAGCGAAAAATGGCTTGAGCGCTGGAGCTTCCTGGAGTCGGCCGGCGCCCGCTGGTGGAGCCTGGGGGGCGCGGTCTACATGGTCTCGGCGGTCAAGCGCGTGACCGGCATGCGTATCATCGGGCCTGCCTGGAAGACCAAACCCAAGCGCGCCCGCGCTGCCTCGGTGGTGGTCAACCGCCAGGCGGACGATGGCTTCGACCCCTCCTGAGCCACCGGGCCCGCCTCATATTGCAAGCACAAGGACACGCACGCAGCACCATGCAGGACAACAAACCGAACGAGCAGAAAGTAGAAATGTGGACCGACGGCGCCTGCAAGGGCAATCCCGGGCCCGGCGGCTGGGGCGTGCTGATGCGCGCCGGCGCGCACGAAAAGACGCTGCATGGCGGCGAGCTCCAGACCACGAACAACCGGATGGAGCTGCTGGCGGTCATCGAAGGCCTGCGCGCGCTCAAGCGCCCCTGCGTCGTCACGATCCACACCGACTCGCAATACGTCATGAAGGGCATGACCGAGTGGCTGGCCAACTGGAAGCGGCGCGGCTGGATCACCGCCGAGAAAAAGCCGGTCAAGAACGCCGAACTCTGGCAGGCGCTGGATGAACAGGTGCAGCGCCACACGGTGTCTTGGCGCTGGGTCCGCGGGCATGCGGGCGACCCCGGCAACGAGCGCGCCGACCAGCTGGCCAACATGGGCGTGGACGTCGCGCGCCGCGCTTGAAGCGGCAGGCTCCGCCAACTGGACTGCTGTCCGGGGCGGGCTCGTTTCGGCAGGACGCCGAGCACGTGCGCAGCGCCTCGCGCAGCCGCCCCGCGGCATCCGGATATACCCTTGAATCCGCCGTCTAGGTCAGATTTAGTTCTTTCATCGCGCTTCAGGATTGTTCCAGTATGTAAATCCGGGTGCTAAAGTGCCAACCCTTCCCTCCAGTTCCTGCGGCGACGTCCGAGTGGGGCATGCCCGGTCCGCGCCGCAACACCGCCACTTTCGCGCATGAAAAAAGCTGTACTGCTGGCCGCCGTCGCGGCAGGGTTGGCCGCGGGGGCCGCG
>JAEYVD010000059.1 GCA_023432075.1 Pseudomonadota bacterium
CGCTTGCACACGCGCATGATGGCCTGCACCTGCGCTTCGGTTTCGGGCAGGGCAACCACCGCGGGTATGGAGCGGTAAAGGGATAGGCCGTCGCACTCGTAAGGACGTGTGTCCTCTTCGCGATACAGCACACAGTGCGCGGGCAGCACGGCCGACAACGCCTCGATGAGCTGTTGCTGCGAATAAGGCGCCTGCACTTGTGCCAGGCCAGTTTCGACCAGTGAATTCATGAGCGCAACAATAGCGCGTGTGCCCGGGTTAATCAGGCCGGGATTTACCCGCACCTGACGTATTTACGGGGCTTTGCGGCCGATTCATACGTAACCGACCGTAAACCGGGCTGCCGCCTGTCGCGTAAAAGCAGCAGGCGAGGCGGCGCTTGCCGCCCCGCCCGACATTTACCAGGAAACGATCTTGCCCGGATTCAGGATGTTGTTCGGGTCGAATGCGTGCTTGAGGCTGCGCATCAGGTCGAGCGCATCTTCGCCATGCTCTTCGGCCATGAACTGCATCTTGTGCAGGCCCACGCCATGTTCACCCGTGCAGGTGCCGTCGGCAGCAATGGCCCGGCGCACGAGGTTATGGTTGATGGCTTCCGATTCCTGCCATTCCTGCGGGCTATCGGCATCCAGCAGCATCAGCACGTGGAAGTTGCCGTCGCCCACGTGGCCGACGATCGTGTACGGAAAGCTGGCGCGGTCCAGTTCCTCGACCGTGTCGCGCACGCAATCGGCCAGGCGCGAGATCGGCACGCAAACGTCGGTGGTGCTGGCGCGGCAGCCGGGACGCAGTTGCAGGCCCGCGAAATAGGCATTGTGGCGCGCGGTCCAGAGACGGCTGCGGTCTTCGGGGCGCTCGGCCCATTCGAAGTCCATGCCGCCGTGCTCGGCCGTGATGGCCTGCACGGTTTCCGCCTGTTCTTGCACACCGGCCGGACTGCCGTGGAATTCAAACACCAGCAGCGGCGTCTCGCGCAGGGTGAGTTTGCTGTGCAGATTGACGGCGCGAACGCTGGCGGCGTCCATGAACTCGACACGCGCGATCGGCACGCCCATCTGGATGATTTCGATCACGCTTTGCACCGCGGCGTCCAGCGTGGGGAAATTGCAGACCGCGGCCGACACGGCTTCGGGCTGCGGGTACAACCGCACCGTGACTTCCGTGATGATGCCCAGCGTGCCTTCGCTGCCCACGAAAATGCGCGTGAGGTCGTAGCCTGCCGACGACTTGCGGGCGCGGCCCGCCGTGCGGATGATTCGGCCGTCCGCGGTGACGACGGTCAGCGACATGACGTTCTCGCGCATCGTGCCGTAGCGCACGGCGTTGGTGCCCGAGGCGCGCGTGGCGGCCATGCCGCCCAGGCTGGCGTCAGCGCCCGGATCGATCGGGAAGAACAGGCCCGTGCTGCGGATTTCTTCGTTCAGCTGCTTGCGCAGCACGCCGGCCTGCACCGTCGCGGTCAGGTCTTCGGCGTTGATGGCCAGGACCTTGTTCATCTGCGACAGGTCCAGGCTGATGCCGCCCTGGATGGCGAGAATGTGGCCTTCCAGCGAAGACCCGGCGCCGTACGGAATCAGGGGAACGCGATGCTCGTTGCACACCTTGGCGACGTACGCCACGTCTTCGGTGGACTGCGCGAACACCACGGCGTCAGGCAACATGGCCGGATAAGGCGATTCGTCGCGGCCGTGATGCTCGCGAACGGCGGCCGATTCCGACAGGCGGTCGCCAAAGTGCGCGCGCAGCGCATCCAGGCAGGCGGCCGGCACCGCGCGGCGCAACGATTCGGCGTGCAGGGGAGCGTTCATGATCTCGTGGTTTCCCGGGTTCGATAATCCGAATATTCTACGCCGCCCCGCGTGCTGCGCCGCACACCCCGTCAGGCGGAGGGTGCGCGGCGCGCATCCTCTTCATTTGCCGGAGGTCAGCGCGACGCGGCGGCGTTCGCGCACGGCCTGCGCCAGGCGCTCCAGCACGGCCACCGAGGCGTCCCAGTCAATGCAGCCGTCGGTGATGCTTTGGCCATACACCAGCGGCTGGCCGGGCACCATGTCCTGGCGGCCGCCCAAGAGATGGCTTTCGACCATGACACCGACCAGGCGGGCATCGCCGGCTTCCATCTGGCGCGCGACGTCCTCGATGACGAGCGGCTGGTTCTCGGGCTTCTTGCTGCTGTTGGCGTGGCTGGCATCGACCATGATGCGTTGCGCGAGGCCGGCCTTGGACACATCCTGGCACGCGGCGTCAACGCTGGCGGCGTCATAGTTCGGCGTCTTGCCGCCACGCAGGATCACGTGGCAGTCCTCGTTGCCGGCGGTGGACACGATGGCCGAATGGCCGCCCTTGGTCACCGACAGGAAATGGTGCGGCTGCGAGGCCGCCTTGATCGCGTCGACGGCGATCTTCACATTGCCATCCGTGCCGTTCTTGAACCCCACCGGACACGACAGGCCGGACGCCAGCTCCCGATGCACCTGGCTCTCTGTCGTGCGCGCCCCAATCGCCCCCCAGGAGACCAGATCCGCGATGTACTGCGGCGTAATCATGTCCAGGAACTCGCATCCCGCCGGCAGCCCCATGCTGTTGATGTCCAGAAGCAGTTGACGGGCCACGCGCACGCCCTTGTTGATGTCGAAGCTGCCATCGAGGTCGGGATCGTTGATGAGCCCCTTCCAGCCCACGGTCGTGCGCGGCTTTTCGAAATAGACGCGCATCACGATTTCCAGGTCCGCGCTCAGGCGGTCGCGCACAGGCTTCAGGCGCTTGGCGTATTCGATGGCAGCGCGCGTGTCGTGGATCGAGCACGGACCGATCACGACGATCATGCGGTCGTCCATCCCGTGCAGGATGCGGTGCATGCCCTGCCGCGCCGCGAAGACGGTCTCGGACGCCTCCTTGGTGCAGGCGAACT
>JAEYVD010000087.1 GCA_023432075.1 Pseudomonadota bacterium
AAGAACTGCTCCTTCTGGCAGTCCTCGACGATCTTGCCGCCGTCCATGAAGATCACACGGTCGGCGACGCGGCGCGCGAATCCCATCTCGTGGGTCACCACCATCATGGTCATGCCTTCGCCCGCCAGGTCGGTCATCACGTCCAGCACCTCGTTGACCATCTCCGGGTCCAGCGCCGACGTGGGTTCGTCAAACAGCATCACGACCGGGTCCATCGACAGCGCGCGCGCAATCGCCACGCGCTGCTGCTGGCCGCCCGACAGTTCACCGGGATGCTTGTCCTTGTGCGCCGACAGGCCCACGCGCTCGAGCAGGGCAAGCGCACGCTGGCGCGCTTCGTCCTTGCCGCGCTTGAGCACCTTGATTTGCCCCAGGCACAGGTTTTCGGTCACCGACAGGTGCGGGAACAGCTCGAAGTGCTGGAACACCATGCCGGCCACGGCGCGCAGCTTGGGCAGGTTGGTGCGCGGGTCGCCCACCGATACGCCATTGACCACGATCTCGCCCTTCTGGAAGGGCTCGAGCGCGTTCACGGTCTTGATGAGCGTCGACTTGCCCGATCCCGACGGGCCGCACACCACCACGACCTCGCCGCGGCGTACCGTCGTCGAGCATTCGTCCAGCACCTGGAAGTCACCGTACCACTTGCTGACCTGGCGGATCTCGATCATCGGAGGATTGGAAGAGAGTTGCATCGTTGAACCTGTGGATAACGTGGACGGCTCAGCGCAGCACGCGCGTGCGCTTTTCCAACTGCTTGACCAGACGCGATGCCGTGAAGCAAATCACGAAATACACCACCGCCACGAAGAGATAGAGTTCGACCAGCCGCCCGTCGCGCTGGCCGATCTTGGACGCCGCGCCCAGGAAGTCGGTCAGCGACAGCACGTAGACCAGCGAGGTGTCCTGAAACAGGATGATGACGCGCGTGAGCAGCGCCGGCACCATATTGCGCAGCGCCTGCGGCAGCACGACATACCGCATTCCTTGCCAGTGGTTCAGGCCCAGCGCCATGCTGGCCGACACCTGGCCGCGCGCAATGGACTGGATGCCGGCGCGCATGATCTCGCAGAAGTACGCGGCCTCGAACAGCGTGAACGTGATCACCGCCGAATTGAACGCCCCCACGCGCAGCGGCGTGGGCGAACCCACGACCCATGCCGCGATGTACGGCATCAGGAAGTAGAACCAGAAGATCACCAAGAGGAGCGGGATCGACCGCATCACGTTCACGTAGATGCCCGCCGGCACCGACAGGATCTTGTAGCGCGACAGCCGCATCATCGCCAGAAGGGTGCCCAGCGCCAGACCCATCACCGCCGCCAGCACGGTCAGGGTCAGCGTGAACGTCATGCCGGTCTGGAACAGGTACGGCAGCGCGCCCCAGATCACATCGAAATCGAATTTGCCCATGCTAGCGCCCCAATCCCGCAGGCGACTTTGCCGACGCACCGATCAGGCCGGGCACCGCCACGCGGCGCTCGAGCGTGCGCATCCCCAGCACGACGATGCCGTTCAGAATCAGGTAGATCACCGTCGCGGCCGAAAACGCCTCAAAGATATGAAAGCTGAACTCTGCCATCGAGCGCGCCTGTCCGGTGAGCTCCAACAGGCCAATGGTCAGCGCCACCGACGAATACTTGATCGTGCCCATGAACTCCGAGGTCAGCGGCGGCAGCACGATGCGATAGGCCTCGGGCAGGATGATGTGGCGATAGACCTGCGCCTCGGTCAGCCCCAGGGCGGTCCCCGCCTGAAACTGGCCGCGCGGCAGCGACTGGATGCCGGCGCGCAATTGCTCGGCCACACGCGCCGATCCGTAAAAACCCAGGCACAGCACCGCGGGCACGAACTGCCCCCACGGCTGCGGCATCTGCTTCATCGCCAGGCCCCAGGCATGCGGCAGCAATTCGGGCAGCACGAAGTACCACAGGAACATCTGCACCAGCAGCGGGACGTTGCGAAACAGTTCCACGTAGGTAGCGCCGATGGCGTTCATCAGACGGGACTGCACCGTGCGCATCACGCCCAGCCAGGATCCCAGCAGCAGCGAGAACACCCACGCCGTCAATGCCAGCGCGAGCGTCCAGCCCACGCCGATCAGGATCGTTTCCAAAAAGGTATGCACGCCGTCCGGCGACATCTCCAGGAATACGCTCCAACTCCAGTTGTAATTCATGCCCTCGCCCTTGATCGCGGCGCCGGTCGCTGCCGGCGTCCTTGCCCCTTCATGCGCCGCGGGCGCGCGCTGCGCCCCGCGGCATGCTGCTTACTCGTAGGCTTTGGGATCGCCGGAGTCGGTGGGGTTGGCCAACGCGCGCTTGAGCGCGTCGCTCATGGGGTACTTCAGGTTGATCTGCTTGGGCGGGATCGGCGAATTGAAGTACTTGTCGTACAGCGCGGCGACCTTGCCGGTCTTCATGAGATCGAGCACGGCGTCGTCGACGACCTTCTTGAACTTCGGATCGTCCTTGGGCTGCATGATGCCGTAGGGCGCCATTTCCAGGCCCTTCTTGCCGATCACGAAGGCATCCGGGTTCTTGGACGACGCGACCGCGCCATAGGCGATGCCGTCGTCATTGGCCGAACCGGCCGCGCGGCCCGATTCCACCATCAGGATGGTTTCGGCGGTGTCCTTGGTGGGCGCCATCGAAATGCCCAGGTTGCCCTGCGCATTCAGTTGCGAGATCAGCTTGAACGTCTGGCCGCCGGCCTGCGCCGCGATGGTCTTGCCGCGGAACGAGGACAGGTCATTGGGGTCCACGCCGCCATCCTTGCGCGCCACCAGCACCACTTGCGCCACGAAGGTCGTGGGCGCGAACGACACCAGCTTGTGGCGCGCTTCGTTGTTGGTGGTGTTGCCGCACTCCAGATCGATCGTGCCGTTGGCCAGCAGCGGAATACGCGTGGCCGAGGTCGTCGGGTTGTAGCGGACTTCCAGCTTTGGCAGCTTCAGTGCCTCTTGCACGTACTTGGCGACTTCCTGGCAGATCTCGACCGTGTAGCCAATGGGCTTCTGATTGCCGTCCAGATACGCGAACGGCACCGACGTTTCGGGGTGGCCGAGCGTGATAACGCCCGTTTCGCGGATCTTGTCCAGACGGCTGGGACCTTCGGCATGAGCCGTCGCGGCGCTGCCCAGAAGGGTGGCGGCGACGGAGATCGCGGCAAGTGCTTTCATCTGATTCCCTTGGCGCCGTACGTGCGGCGCGTGTTTATGTTCACGATCGGCGGATCCAGGCTTGCTGGTGACCGCCGCGTCCCGCGATGAGCCCCGCGGCTGGCAAAAAGTATCAACTAGCAGTATGGTTTTATCCAGTTCCAATCAAGTATTCCTCTATACGGATTTGACATGGCCATTCCCCGGATGGGCTTGCGACACATCGAGGCGTTCCGCGCCGTCATGATGACCGGTTCCATGACGGCAGCGGCCCGGCGAGTGCATACCTCGCAGCCGCACGTTAGCCGCTTAATTGCGCAATTGGAAGCCATCACCCAGTTTCCCTTGTTCGACCGCAACGGCAGCCGGCTCAGTCCGACCCAGGACGGCTCGCGCTTCTTTCAGGAGGTCGAAAAGACCTTCATCGGCCTGGCCGGCCTGGAATCGGCGGCGGCCAGCATCCGCTCGTTCAGCGCCAGCCGCCTGAGCGTGGCCGCCATGCCGCGCCTGGCGGGCGGCCTCTTGGCGCGCATCGTGGCCGCCTTCAAGACCGAGTACCCGGAGGTCATGGTGGCGATCCACTCCGGCAACGCCAGCACGGTTCACAACTGGATCAGTTCGGGCTTCTGCGACACCGGCCTGGCCATGCTGTCGGGCGAAACGCCCGGCATCCAGGTCGAACCCGTCCTCACGATGAGCTGCGTGGCCGTGCTGCCGCGCGGACACCGCCTGGCCAAACTGAAAAAGCTCAAGCCCGCCGACTTCGCGGGCGAGCCCTTCATCGCCTTTCCCAGCGGCACGCCGCTGCGCGAAAAGATCGACGCCGTCTTCAAGGCCGCCAAGGTCGAGCGCCACACGGTGGCCGAGGCCGGATTGGGTTCGTCGGTCTGCGCGCTGGTGGGCGCGGGACTGGGCGTGGCGCTGATCAACCCGCTGGCCGCACGCGAAGAATACGAAGCCAACGGCGTCGAGGTCCGCCCCTTCAGCCCGGCGGTGCCGGTCACGGTGGCGCTGCTCTATCCGCCGTATCACACGCGCACACGCCTGGTCACGGTGTTCTCGCGCTACGCGCACCAGCTCATGCAGGAAGAGATGGGGGATCTGAAGGCGCGGCCGCCGCGGTAGCCGTTCGCAGCAGTGATGCGCGTGGAGACGGTGTCTGACACCCGCTGAGACACCGCCGCACGCCGGCGACCGTCTCTCCAGGGTGTCAGACACCGTTGCAGCCACTGCCTAGGCCGGCGTCACGCGGCCATCACGGTGCAGCATCACCAGCTCCCCCGTATCGCCGCGCATGGCCCGCACCGGCTCGCCCTGGCTCCATTGCCCCGCAATCGCCGGCGGGCCGTTATAGACGCCCGCCGCCGTCTGCAGGGATTCCGGCGAGCCGACCCAGGCGTAGACCGGTTCATGCAGCCAGTCGCCCCCGGCGCGGGCCACGCCCACGTAAAGCCCGTCCACGTTATGAGGGCACGGCGCCTCACCCGCCTGCAGCACCAGCCACCCATACCCGCCGACCCACGCCAACCCGAACGTCAGCACGTGCCGGCAGGCCAGCACCTCGCGGCCCTCGGCCAGGTCGTAGACGCCCTCGGCCCACGTCTCGTCGCCATCGTCATCCAGCCCCACGTTCGCCAGGATCCGCGCATACCGCCCTGCTTGACCTTCCGGCGCGGGCTCCGGGATGCCGGGCCGTTCCGACGGCAGCCAGCTCACCTCGCCGAGATCGCTGTAAACGATCGGCACCCGCACGGCGCCTTCGCCATCGACCACGCCGCGTCGCGCATCCTGCGTCAGGACGCTGATCCGCATCAGACCGCTTTTCCACAGCTCGGCTGAGTCGGCCGCAGTATCCAGCGGCGCCAGCGCAGCAAAGCTCGCGTCCAGCACCGGCCGCCCCGACGCGTCGATCAGCCCCTGCATCCCATCACGCTCGGTGATGAACGCATGCAGGTCCTCGTCCCAATAGACGTCGTCCCACTCGGGCGCCGCCACCCAATCGCCACGCCGGTCGACGAGACCCCAGGCCTGCGCCTCGAACGCGGGCGCCAGGCCTCCGGGGCAGAACGACCCCGCGTCCTCGAAGCGCGGCGTGATCGCCCAGCCACCCGGCTTGTCCACAAAGCCCAGCCGATCTCCCACGCGCGCCACCACCAGGCCTTGCGCGCAGTTCCAGGCCTCGTCCAGCGAGGGCGGCAGAATTTCACGGCCATCCGCGGCGATCAGACCGACCTTGTCGCCAATCTGGATGCTCGCCACGTCTTCTTCAAAATCCCACACCGCGTCAAAGCGCGGCGGCACCAGCACGTGTGCAACGTTGTCCGTCACGCGCAGCAGCCCGGTACGTCCTTCACTGCTTATCCACAGCACGCCTTCATCGGAAGCACCACTGGCCCAGATCGCATCCCACTGCGGCGCCATCACCGGCAGCCAGCAATCGTCGTCGTTGTCGTTGTCGTCGTCGGACTCGGCTTCCGGATCGACCGCCCGCAGCCCCCACATCTTGTCCACACGGTAGCGGTACAGCGCGCCGCCAAGCCAGGCGTCCTCATCGTCGCCCCCCTCGGCCACGTAGTCCTCGAAACTGACCGCGCGAGCCGGATCCTGTTCGTGGAAATAGGAATGCGACAGCCCGCCAAAGCCAAAGCGCCACGCCCAGCCGGAGGCGTCGCCGGCGTCCTGCACGTCAAGCAGTTGGCAGACGGCGGCCACGTCGCCCAACTGCATGCCTTGCTGCAATGCCTGCCAGCGCTCGTCGCACAGGGTGCGCGTCTGGTGCACGTAGGCCTGCGCGCCGCCCGTGTGCAGCCACGACAGTTCATTCAGATTTGCGCTTATCCACAACTCGCTTTCGCCGTCGTGTTCATCGATCAGCTCGTCCAGGTACTGCACGACGGCCTCGAACTGCAGCACGGGCAGCGCACCCTCGCGATCCGCATGCGACCGCATGAACGCCGCCAATTCACCCAGACGCGCGTGGGCGGCATGCGCATCGGCGGCAATGCCCGCACCATTGCCATCACCATCGACATCACCAAGGAGGTCCTGGTCATCGGGTGCCGCATCGGGCTCGCCTTTCGCCAGCAGCACTTGCCACAACGTCGGCAGGTTGCCGTTCGCGCTGGCGATCTCCATCGGCGGCGCGCCTTCATCCTCATCCGAGCACAGAGTCAGCCAGGCCCGATTTCCCATCTTCACTTCCTTTGATTGCGAACGCGCCCGGAGCGCTTGATTGTTGAACCCCGAAAGCCGGCTCCAGAACGCCGAAGGCCAGCCCGGTCGGGGCTGGCCTTCGATGTGCAATCACCTTCGATCTGCACGGCCTTTCGTCAGGTCTTCCTGACCGAAGTGTATTCGCGAATCACTGCGGGCAGATCCGCCGGTGTCCTATCACCCCGCATTGCCGCCAGCGCTTTGAGACGCTGCCAGCGCAACCGCTTGCTCGAAGTTCTTGCCGTTCTCGTTGGCGATGGCCTCCGCCAGCTTCATCATCATGGACATCAACGACGAGTTCAACACCGCCACCTTTACCTGAAGGGCGGCCGTCAGCGCGGCCTTCTGCTTTTCATCCATGGTGGCCGACTGCACATCGCGCAACTCTTCCAGCGCCTGCGCAAGCTGCTTCTCCAGTTGCGCGATCTGCTCCCTGAGCGACTCAAGCGATTCGCCCCCATTCTTGGCGGGATCCGAGTCCTCGCTCTGCTGCGCCGCCGACGTGTCGGTCGACGACGCGTCAGCATCTGTCTGCGACTGTGGTTCCGTGGCGCTGACTTCATTCACTTGAGAAGCGGGAGGCGGGGAGGGGGGTTCGTACCGCGAAACGACTGGCGTCGCACTGGCACTGCCGATTTCTGCAATCATCTTGGCGTCTCTGATAAAGCGGCTCGGAAAGCGTTGCGGCGAACGCGCCTTCTCGCGTTTGAACCAGTCAAGCAGAGGCATCCCGCAACACGCCAAAATTCTAGTAGCGGGTCTGGGACGCCAATGGCCGATCTGCGCCACTGCGATTGCCTGGATGTGCCACCTTCGACTGCAGCCGTCCGCCCCCGACATCAGTGGCGCCGGCTCTCCACGACATGCCGCTGGCGAGCCTAGGCCTGCCGGCGAAACTCGCCGGGCGTCAGCCCGCAGAACAGCCGAAACTGCCTGACAAAGTGGGATGCATCGCTGTAGCCGCATCTGCGGCCAATCTCCGCGACACTCAAGCCGCGAAAGACACGATTGGAGAGCATGCGCTTCGCCGTCTCCAGGCGTATCTCGGCAATCGCGCGCGGAATCGATATCCGCAATCCGGACGCGTGCCGATACAAGGTACGCACCGACACGCCCAGCTCTGCCGCCACGTCCGCAGCCGTGAGGTTGGACTCGACATGGCGGTCAAGCAGCACTTTACGGATTCGTTCATACACACTTCTGGCGGCGCTGCGCGTCGTACCGGACGCATCCTCCACAGCAAGGCCGACGAGGGCGCCAAGTTGATCGACGAGCGTGCCCTGCCGATCAGCCGCCGCACTCGCAAACTCCGAACATAATTGCCAGACGAACGCGCATAACACGCGAGACCAGCCCGTCGCGGCATCCAGGCGCATGCCGACGTGATCGTCGGGATTGGCTATCCATACGTTGATCCAGCTGCTGGAAAAACTCAACGAAAAAAATTCCGACTCGTCCGGCAGACGCAGCGTGTACTCGCTGCGCGAACTCAACAGAACCAGGTCTTCAGGTTGCAGGCGCTCGGCACGCCCACAGGTGCCCAACGACCACACGGCGCGGCATGACCCCACCAGGAAATAGCGCTCATCGTTATCTTTGGCGATGTGGGCCGCGGTACGCCGGACCGTCATGCCGACGTTGGTGGCGGTCTTGCTGATGCGCATCACCCCCAACTCGCGCGACCAAAGTTCTGCCTGAAAATGCGCGTCATCCGGGATGGTGATGTCCACCTTGGTGGTGGATTGGCCGACCGCGTCTATCCAGTACTTCCTTCTTTGCGTCGCGGGAACCGTATCGGTAGACCAGAACCGGACCAAGGCATTCGGATCATTCATGGAAACTTCCGTCCTGCAAACACCGGCATGCGAATCGCGCGGGCGATCCCTTGCACCTCATGCCCGCGTGGCGCCTTAAGCCTGCGCCACCTTGCTGCGTGGGTCATCGATGATCTGCCGCGCGACTTCATACCGGATCCCCTGCCGGTCTTCAGGATGCACGCGGTAGTACGCCGCGACCACAACCGCTGTCGGCAGGTCTTTGTCATGGTCGGCGGCAGACTGGCCATGGTCGGGGAATTGGGCGCCGTAGGCGCCGGGTCGTTGGGGAAGGTTCATGTCAATCCAGTCGATGGGTTCGTGTGACGGTTCACTGCCTGGGGCGCCTCTACGGGCGATCGAGAAAGACGTGGGCGCTCGCAAGCTTGCCGTCTTTGAGGGTGAAGATATCTTCGCCGTGCACCTGATCCGGATTGCTGCGCGGACCGTAGCGCCAGACCACGCGGCCGACACCGTGATTCCAAGTGATTGGCGCAGGCGTGAAGCGGAATCCCACATGGGTTCCCTGCAACTGCGCAATCAGGCGGTTCACTTCCGCGTAACCTGCAGCGACGCCGCTTTGATCGGCCACGAAGAAATCTTGCGTACACACCTGGTCAAACTTCGATTCGCGGGATTGGGAATCGGCGTCGTTCCATATCGAAAAATGGATGTCGATCAGGCGTTGCGCCACATCGGCGGCGTCGTGCGTGTCGGGTTTCATGGGTGACATTTCCTGTGCGTGCGTATACGGCGCGCCGCACATCGCAGCCAGCGCCAGTACGCAATGAGTCAAGAATTTCGTGTTGAGAAGTCGCGATCGGAAGCGCAATGCGCTCAAACCTGCGCCATCCCGCCATCGACGAACAGCTCGATGCCATTGACGAAGCTCGCCGCATCGGAAGCCAGAAACGCCACGGCCTTGCCGATCTCCTGCGGTTCGCCCAGGCGGCCCAGCGGCACCTGTGCCGCCAAATGATCGAACAGACCCTGGCGGGCTTCGTCGGGGACCAGGCCGCCCAGGCCCGGCGTGCGAATCGGGCCGGGGCTCACAACGTTCACGCGGATGCCGCGCGGCTTCAGATCCAGCGCCCAGGAACGCGCAAAGTTGCGCACCGCCGCCTTGCTGGCGCTATACACGCTGAAATTCTCCGTGCCCTGGATCGACACGGTCGACGCGGTCAAGATTACCGAGGCCCCATCGACCAGCAGCGGCAGGGCCTTTTGCACCGTAAACAAGGTGCCGCGCACATTGGTGCCGAAGATGCGATCGAAGTGTTCTTCTGTGATCGCACCCAACGGCATCATGTCGCCGCCACCCGCGTTGGCGAACAGGATGTCGAGCTTGCCGGCGCTCTTGGCGATCTGCGCGTAGACAGTGTCCAGGTCGCTCAGCACCGAGGCGTCGGCGCGGATGCCCGTCGCGGCGCCGCCGATGCTGGCCACGGCGGCGTCAAGTTCGGCCTGACGGCGCCCGGTGATGAAGACGCGCGCCCCTTGCGCGGCCAGTTCCTGGGCGGTCGCCAGACCGATGCCCGTGGTTCCGCCGGTGACGAGTGCGATCTTGCCGTTGAGTTGCTGATTCATGATGAGCTCCATTTACTTACTGAGGAAGTGGTCAGTCAGCCGGCTTGGGGGGAGTCCCTGAAACGCCGTGTTGACTGGGCATGGAGGTACTGTAGGCGTGCGGGAATAATGAATAAACCCTGCAAAATTGAAATGACTATCCATATTTATGGATAATCGGTCGCATAGTGGGGAGGGCGCCATTGGATCCATTGGCGGGCAAGCGGGGCTCGGCGTGCTAATTGTCTTTCGCCGAAATATGCCGTGCGCCACGCATCGCGATGCATCGCTCGAGAGGTCGAGCGCCAAAGAAAAAGGGGCTGCAAAAGCAGCCCCTTTTACGAACACCTGATTCCGCGAGAAAAATCTAAGTCTTCACGGCATTCAACACGATCAGGCGTCGATATTGCCCGCCGACAGCGCGTGCGTTTCGATGAAGTTGCGGCGCGGTTCGACGTCGTCGCCCATCAGCGTGGTGAAGATCTCGTCGGCGGCAATCGCGTCGTCGATCTGCACGCGCAGCAGGCGACGAACCTTCGGGTCCATCGTGGTTTCCCACAGCTGCTCGGGGTTCATCTCGCCGAGGCCCTTGTAGCGCTGCTTGGCGATGCCGCGTTCGACTTCGTTCAACAGCCACTTCATCGCGTCGCCGAAGTTGCTCACGGCCTGCTTCTTCTCGCCGCGGGCCATCACGGCGCCGGCGCCGAACAGGTCGGCGAGCGTCTCGGCGGTGCGCTTCAGCTGCAGGAAGTCGCCGGACAGCAGCAGGTCCTCGTCGATCAGGCCGACCTTCAGGTTGCCGTGGTGCATGCGCTCGACGCGCAGAATCCAGCGTTCCTGGATGTCGTCGAACTTGGGCACGATGCGCGTGCCGGCCGGGATGCGGGCGGCGATCAGCTCGGCGCTGGCGCGGGCCTGTTCCTCGCTGGACAGGTCCAGCGCCAGGTTGTGGCGGACGATGGACTGCAGCACTTCCGGATTGATCAGGTGCGACAGGCGCTCGATCACCGCTTCGGTGGCCAGCCAGGAGCGGGCCAGGGCTTCCAGCGCCGGACCGGTGATCGGCTCGGCGCCGGCGCGCGGCGTCAGGGCGGCGTCGTCGAGGGCCATGTTGAGCAGGAACTGGTTGTATTCCAGGTCGTCCTTCAGGTAGCGCTCGGTCTTGCCGTGCTTGACCTTGTACAGCGGCGGCTGGGCGATGTAGACGTAGCCGCGCTCGACCAGCTCGGGCATCTGGCGGTAGAGCAGCGTCAGCAGCAGCGTGCGGATGTGGGCACCGTCGACGTCGGCGTCGGTCATGATGATGATGCGGTGGTAGCGCAGCTTCTCGACGTTGAAGTCGTCCTTGCCGATGCCGGTGCCGAGCGCGGTGATCAGCGTGACGATCTGCTCGGAGGAGATCAGCTTGTCGAAGCGGGCCTTCTCGACGTTCAACACCTTGCCGCGCAACGGCAGGATCGCCTGGAACTTGCGGTCGCGGCCCTGCTTGGCCGAGCCGCCGGCGGAGTCACCCTCGACGATGTAGATTTCGCACAGGGCCGGGTCCTTCTCCTGGCAGTCGGCCAGCTTGCCGGGCAGGCCGACGCCGTCCAGCACGCCCTTGCGCCGCGTCATTTCGCGGGCCTTGCGGGCGGCCTCGCGGGCACGGGAGGCTTCGACGATCTTGCCGCAGATCATCTTGGCATCGATCGGATTTTCCAGCAGGAAGTCAGCCAGCTTCTGGGCAACGACTTCCTCGACGGCGCCGCGCGCTTCGCTGGAGACCAGCTTCATCTTGGTCTGCGAGGCAAACTTGGGATCCGGCATCTTCACCGACAGCACGCAGGCCAGACCTTCACGCATGTCGTCACCGGCGATGTCGACCTTGGCCTTCTTGGCAATCTCGTTTTCGTCGATGTATTTGTTGATGACGCGGGTCATCGCGGCGCGCAGGCCGGTCAGGTGGGTGCCGCCATCGGACTGCGGGATGTTGTTGGTGAAGCAGAGCACCTGTTCCTGGTAGGAATCGTTCCACTGCATCGCCACTTCGACGCCGATGGTGATGCCGGTGTCGGCCGCGCCCTGCCCGACCTTGGCTTCGCCGGCCGAATAGAAAATTTTCGGATGCAGCACGCTCTTGGTGCGGTTGATGTATTCGACGAAGCTCTGCACACCGCCGGCGAAGGCGAACAGCTCTTCCTTGCCGGAACGCTGGTCGACCAGCTTGATGCTGACGCCGTTGTTCAGGAAGGACAGTTCGCGCAGGCGCTTGGCGAGAATCTCGTAGTGGAATTCGATGTGACCGAAGATTTCCTCGTCGGCCAGGAAATGCACTTCGGTACCGCGCTTTTCGGTGTCGCCGAGGACCTTCAGCGGCGACACGGCGAAACCGTCGCGGCTTTCGACCACGCGATCGACCGGCACCCCGCGGCAGAATTCCATGAAGTGCTTCTTGCCATCGCGGCGGATGGTCAGGCGCAGCCACTTGGACAGCGCGTTTACACAGGAAACGCCGACGCCGTGCAGGCCGCCGGAGACCTTGTAGGAGTTCTGGTTGAACTTGCCGCCGGCGTGCAGTTCGGTCAGCGCGATTTCGGCGGCCGAGCGCTTCGGCTCGTGCTTGTCGTCCATCTTGACGCCGGTCGGGATGCCGCGGCCGTTGTCGATGACGGAGATCGAGTTGTCCGGATGGATGGTGACGATGATGTCGTCGCAGTGGCCGGCCAGCGCCTCGTCGATCGAGTTGTCGACGACTTCGAAGACCAGGTGGTGCAGGCCGGTGCCGTCGGAGGTGTCGCCGATGTACATGCCCGGACGCTTGCGCACGGCCTCCAGGCCTTCGAGGATCTGGATGCTGGATTCGCCGTAGGCCGGCGCGGCGCCTTGTGCGCTGTTCTCTTCACTCATTGATTTGGTTCCACGTGAAACGATGAAGGCCCACCCGGCGGATGGGCCTTGGTTCTGCCGAAGACTGCGCGACTCAGATGCGCATCGGCATGATGACGTACTTGAAGCGGTCGTTGCCCGGCACCGTGATCAGGGCGCTGGAATTGGCATCATTGAAGCTCCACTGCACTTCGTCGGTATGGACGTTGTTGAGCACGTCGAGCAGATAGCCGACGTTGAAGCCGACGTCGATCGGCTCGCCGGTGTAATTCACTTCGATTTCTTCCTGTGCCTCTTCCTGCTCGGCGTTGGCGGCGATCAGCTTCAGGCTGTTGTCGGCCAGCACGACGCGGATGCCGCGGAACTTCTCGTTGGTCAGGATGGCGGCGCGCTGCATGGCCTGCATCAGCGTCTGCCGGGCGACCGTCATGTGGTTGCGCAGCGAAGCCGGCACGACGCGCTCGTAATCCGGGAACTTGCCGTCGATCAGCTTGGAAACCAGCACCACCGAGCCGAAGGCGAAGCGCACCTGGTTGGAGGCCAGCGTGATGTTCAGCGGCTCGTCGCTGTCGACCAGCAGGCGGTTCAGTTCGAGCACCGTCTTGCGCGGCAGGATCAGTTCCTGGCGCGGCAGTTCGGTGTCGATGGCGACGCTGGCGTAGGCCAGGCGGTGGCCATCGGTGGCGACGGCGCGCAGTTCCTTGCCGTCGACCAGCAGCAGCAGGCCGTTCAGGTAGTAGCGGACGTCCTGCGCGGCCATGCTGTACTGGGTCTTGCCGATCAGCTGGCGGAAGGCCTTCTGCGTCATCTGGAAGCTGCGCGTGTCGCCCTCGGTCAGCGTCATCCGTGGAAAGTCATCGGCCGGCAGCGTCTGCAGGCTGAAACGGCTCTTGCCGGCGCGCACCTGCAGGCGCTTGTCTTCGAGCAGCAGGCTGATCTCGGCGGTATCGGGCAGCG
>JAEYVD010000112.1 GCA_023432075.1 Pseudomonadota bacterium
GGCTGAAGAGCCTGCTCGCGGCCGGCGCAATTGGCTTGACCGCTTTGTCGACCCCCGCCCTCTGTGCCACGCCGGTCAAGGGAGGCACGATCTCTGTCGCCACCATCGGCGAGCCGCCGACGCTGGACCCGATGACCAGCACGGCCGACCTGGTGGGCATTCTGACCCAGCACTTCTTCGAGACGCTGTACACCTTCGACGCCAAGTGGAACCTGACGCCGCTTCTGGCCGACAAGATGCCGGAAGTGTCGGCCGACGGGCTGGTCTACACGATTGCGCTGCGCCAGGGCATCACGTTCCATGACGGCTCGAAGATGGATTCGTCGGACGTGCTGGCGTCCTTGAAGCGCTGGACCGAGACCGCCACGCGCGGCAAGATGGCCGCCAAGATCATCAGCGGCATCGAGGCCCCGGACGCCAACACGATCCGCATCACGCTCAAGCAGCCGTACGCGCCGCTGACCGCGCTGCTGGCCATGAACAACAGCGCCGCGGTCGTCATGCCCAAGGGCAAGATTGCGCCGTCGCTGACCGAATTCATCGGCACCGGCCCGTATCAGTTGAAGGCCCGCGTGCCGGACCAGTACGTGCAGCTCGTCCGCTTCGAGGGCTACAAGCAGCGCGAAGGCGAGCCCAACGGCTACGGCGGCGCCCGCAAGCAGTACCTGGACGAGATCCGTTTCGTGCCGGTCAGCAATGCCAACACCCGCGTCGAAAGCGCCGTGGCCGGCCAGTTCGACTACGTGGACTCGCTGCCCGTGGAGTCGCTGCCCAAGCTGAAGAACGGCCGCTCCGATCCGGTCATGCTCAAGCCCTTCGGCTGGCCGCGCCTGGTGCTCAACACCAAGCAGGGCATCATGTCGAACCAGGCCGTGCGCCAGGCGGTGCAGCTTGCCCTGAACGAAGAAGACATGCTGTTCGCGGCGTTCGGCGACAAGAACTTCTACAAGCTCAATGGCGACTTGTACCCGGAAGGCTATCCGTGGGCCACGTCGCTGGGCGGCAAGGTCTACAACAAGGGCGACGCCGCCGCGGCCAAGAAGCTGGTGGACGGGGCCAACGTGCAGGACCGCAAGATCCGCATCCTGACCAGCCAGCAATACGAGTTCCATTACAAGATGGCGCTGGTGGCCGCCGAATACCTGAAGGCCGCGGGCTTCACGGTGGACATGCAGGTGGTCGATTGGGCCACGCTGACGCAGCGCCGCCAGGATCCGGCCGTGTGGGACATCTTCATCACGCACAGCCCCTTCCTGCCTGAACCGGCGCTGATCGACTTCCCGTCCAAGGACGCGCCCGGCTGGTGGGACACGCCGCGCCGCAATCAGGTGCTGGACGCCTTCAACCAGGCCGGCTCGCAGGAAGAACGCGTCAAGCGCTGGGCCGACGTGCAGCAGGCCGTGTACGACGAAGTGCCGTTCATCAAGGTCGGCGACTTCAACGCGCAGGCCGCGCGTTCGCCATCGCTGCAAGGCACGCAGGCCGTGCCGTGGCCGTACTTCTGGAACGCCTGGAAGGCGTCCAAGTAAGCGCACGTCCGTCGGGCGGCCGCTGCCGCCCGACGCCGCAGGCACCCGCGCGCGACCCGTTCGCGCCCGCGCAATGACCTCTAGGATTTCACCGTGTTGCGTTATCTCTTGAATCGGCTGGTCGGGCTGGTGGCCGTGATGTTCATCGTCGCGACCATCGTGTTCGTGATCATCCGCCTGACGCCCGGCGACCCGGCCGCCGTGATGCTCGGTCCGCAGGCCAGCCAGCAGGACATCGCCGCCCTGCGTGCGCAACTCGGGCTGGACCAGCCCGTGGCGGTGCAGTACGTGTCGTGGCTGGGCAAGCTGCTGCAAGGCGACCTGGGCCAGTCCATCTTCATGAACAAGCCGGTGCTGGCGGCGCTGGCCGACCGCGCCGAGCCGACGATCCTGCTGACGCTGATGTCGCTGTTGATCGCCAGCGCCATCGCGCTGCCGGTCGGCATTCTTTCCGCGGTCAAACGGGGCACCACGCTGGACCAATCGGTGCTGTCGTTCTCGATGTTCACGTCCAGCGTGCCGAGCTTCTGGCTGGGGCTGCTGCTGATGCAGGTGTTCTCCGTGAAGCTGGGCTGGCTGCCGGTGGCCGGTTATGGCGGCCCGGACGCTTCGCTGGCCACGCGCCTGTCGCACCTGATCCTGCCTGCGGTTGTGCTGGGCCTGGTGAATTCGGCCCTGATTACCCGCTTCATCCGCGCCAGCATGCTGGACGTGCTGCGCGACGACTATGTACGCACGGCGCGGGCCAAGGGCCTGCCGGAACGCAAGGTCATCCTGAAGCATGCGGTGCGCAACGCGTTGATCCCGATTTTGACGGTGCTGGGCCTGACCACGGCGCTGCTCATCAGCGGCGCGGTTGTGACCGAGACCGTGTTCGGTCTGCCTGGTGTCGGCAGCCTGGTGGTGTCGGCGGTGCTGCGCCGCGATTATCCGGTCATTCAGGGCGCGTTGCTGATCATCGCGGCGATCTACGTGCTGATCAATTTGCTGATCGACCTGCTGTACCTCGTGGTCGACCCCCGCGTGCGTTACTGAGCCATCGACATGACGACTGCAACTTCCATGAATCCTGGCGCGGACCGCTGGCAGGTCCTGCGCCTGCTGGTGGCGCGCAAGACGGTGCTGATCAGTCTTATCGTGATCGTGGTGCTGGCGGCCGCCGCGCTGCTGGCGCCGTGGATCAGCCCCTACGATCCCTTCAAGCTGTCCATCATGAATCGCCTGAAGGCGCCCGGCGCCGCGCACTGGTTCGGCACCGACGACTTCGGCCGCGACGTTTTCAGCCGCGTCATCCACGGTGGACGGCTGTCACTGATTGTGGGCTTTTCCGTTGTCATCCTGTCCAGCGTGCTGGGCATCGCGCTGGGGCTGATCGCCGGATTCTTCCGCACGGCCGACAAGTTCGTGTCGCGGCTGATCGACGCGATGATGGCGTTCCCCGACATCCTGCTGGCCATTTCGCTGGTGGCCGCGCTGGGCCCGTCGCTGGTCAACGTGGTGATCGCGCTGGGCATCGTGTACACGCCGCGCCTTGCCCGCATCGTGCGGGCCTCGACGCTGGTGATCCGTGAGCTGCCCTTCGTGGAAGCTGCCCGCGCGCTGGGCGTGCCCACGTGGCGCATCGTCACCGTGCACGTGCTGCGCAACCTGGTGTCGCCCATCCTGGTGCAGGGCACCTTCATCTTCGCGTACGCCATCCTGGCCGAGGCCGGCCTGTCGTTCCTGGGCGTGGGCGTGTCGCCCGACATTCCGACCTGGGGCACCATGATCAACGCGGGCCAGCAGTACATGGGGTCGGCCGACTGGATCATGATCTTTCCCGGCATCGCCATCGTGCTGTCCGTGCTGTCGCTGCAACTGGTGGGCGACGGCCTGCGCGACGTCCTCGATCCGCGTCTGCGCAAGGAGCTGTAAACATGACCGCAAGCACCCGAGACATCGTGCTGTCGGTGCAAGGCCTGAAGACCTGGTTCCACAGCCGCGACGGCATCGCCAAGTCGGTGGACGGCGTCACCTTCGACCTGGCGCGCGGCGAGACGCTGGCCATCGTCGGCGAATCCGGCTCCGGCAAGTCCGTGACCAGCCTGTCCATCATGGGCCTCTTGCCCAAGCCGGCAGGCCGCATCGAGGCCGGCAAGATCCTGTTCCGCGACCGCCAGGGCGTGCAGCACGACCTGGCGCACGCCACGCCCGCCACGCTGCAACGCATCCGCGGCGCCGAGATCGCGATGATCTTTCAGGAGCCCATGACCAGCCTCAACCCGCTGTACACCGTGGGCGACCAAATCGCCGAGGCGGTGCTGCAGCACGAAGGCGGCTCGCGCGCCGCGGCGCTCAAGCGCGCCCGCGAGATGCTGGAGCGTGTGGAGATCCCGGCGGCCGACCGGCGCGTGAACGAGTATCCGCACCAGATGTCCGGCGGCATGCGCCAGCGCGTGATGATCGCGCTGGCCCTGGCCTGCAACCCCGCCGTGCTGATCGCCGACGAGCCCACCACGGCGCTGGACGTGACCGTGCAGGCGCAGATCCTGGACCTGCTGCGCCGCCTGCAGGCCGAGATGAACATGAGCATCTTGTTCATCACGCACAACCTGGGCGTGGTCGCCGAGATCGCGCATCGCGTGGCCGTCATGTATGCCGGCCGCGTGGTCGAGGACGCCGGCGTCTACGACCTGTTCGAAAAGCCCACCCATCCCTACACGCGCGGCCTGCTGTCCTGCCTGCCGACCGCCGCGCTGCTCGCGTCCGGCGAGCGCCTTCGCGCCATTCCCGGCAACGTGCCCAGCGTGCTGGCGCTGCCCCCCGGCTGCACCTTCGCGCCCCGCTGCCCGCTGGCGGCGGACGACTGCCGCGCCGGCGTCCCCGATCTGGTGGCGGTGCGGCCCGAACACCGCGCGCGCTGCATCAAGGTAAACCCGCTATGACGAGCCCTTCCACTCTCCGCGCCGCCGCGCCGCTGGTGCGCATCGACGACCTGAAGGTCCACTTCCCGACCTCGCAAGCGCGCAACGCCCCGGTCGTGCGCGCCGTGGACGGCGTGAGCTTCGACGTGCCGCGCAACACCATCGTGGGCCTGGTCGGCGAATCCGGTTCAGGCAAGACCACGACCGGCCGCGCCCTGCTTCGCCTGTTCGCGCCCACCGCCGGACGCATCGTGTTCGACGGGCAGGACATCACCACGCTCAATGAAAAGCAGATGCTGCCGTGGCGCCGCCGCATGCAGATCGTGTTCCAGGACCCGTACGCCAGTCTCAACCCGCGCATGACGGTGGCCGAGATCCTGGGGGAAGCCCTGGACACCCACAAGCTGGCGCAGCACCGCCGCGCCGAGCGGATCGGCGAATTGCTCGAACGTGTCGGCCTGAACGCGGACCACAGCCGCCGCTATCCGCACGAGTTCTCCGGCGGACAGCGCCAGCGCATCGGCATTGCCCGCGCGCTGGCGGTGGAGCCGGATTTCATCGTGGCCGACGAGCCCGTATCCGCGCTGGACGTCTCGGTGCAGGCGCAGGTGCTGAACCTGCTGCAGGACCTGCAGCGCGACCTGGGCCTGACCATGCTCTTCGTCGCCCATGACCTGGCGGTGGTGGACTACCTGTGCGACGACGTCGTGGTGATGTACCTGGGCCGCGTCATGGAGCGCGGGCCGACCAGCGAGGTCTATGCCCGCCCGCGCCATCCCTACACCCGCGCGCTGCTGTCCGCCGCCCCCGTGCCGGATCCGCGCGCCCCGCGTTCGCGTATCCTCCTGAAGGGCGACATCCCGAGCCCGGTCAACCCGCCTTCCGGCTGCGTGTTCCGCACACGCTGCCCCCATGCCATCGACGCCTGTGCGGCAGCGGTGCCGCCTGCCGTCGGCGTGAGCGCGGATCACTACGTGTCCTGCATCCGCCTCGACCATCCCGCGCTCGCGGCATGAGTCCGCCCGAATTGATCCAGGAACCACACATGAACATCATCCGCGACATCGTCTTCCAGATTCGCAGTCGGCGGGACGCATTGAGCGTGACAGAACGCAAGGTTGCCGACGCCATCCTGGACGACATCATCTGGAGCGCCAGCGCCACGGTGGACCAGCTTGCCGCCAAGGCCGGCGTCAGCATCGCCACCATCTCGCGGTTTGCGCGCACGGTCGGCTGCGACGACACTCGCGATCTGAAGATGAAGCTGGCGCAGGCCAGCACGGTAGGCAGCCGCTTCCTGGACCCCAGCGCGCCGGCCGAGGAAAGCACGTTCTATGCGCGCATCTATGCCGACATCGAGAGCACCCTGCGCGCGCATCTGCCGACGTTCACCGAGCCGCTATTCGAAGCCGCCGCGTCCATCGTGGACGGGGCGCGCATGATCTACGTCTTCGGCATGGGCGGCGCGTCGGCGGTGCTGGCGCAGGAAGTCCAGTCACGCCTGGTGCGGCTGGGCTATCCCATCGCGGTCTACAGCGACGCGGTGCTGCTGCGCATGGTGGCGGCCACGCTCGACGAGCGCGACGCCGTGCTGGTGCTGTCGGCTTCGGGCCTGACGCCCGAGATCGTCGGCGCCGCGCGCATCGTCAAGCAATACCGCGCGCGCATCGTCGCCATCACCGACGCGTCGTCCGAACTGGCGAAGCTGGCCGACGTGGTGCTGCCCATCCGCACCGACGAGACCGACTTCATCTACAAGCCGTCGGCCTCGCGCTACGCGATGATGCTGGCCATCGACCTGCTGTCGACCGAACTGGCCATGCTGAACCAGGAAGAAAACCGCGAACGCCTGCGCCGCATCAAGCTGGCGCTGGACGAACACCGCGGCGGGCCGAACCGCCTGCCGCTGGGCGATTGATCGGGAAATTACGATGTACGACACCCTCATTGGCAACGTCCGGATCCTGGACGG
>JAEYVD010000132.1 GCA_023432075.1 Pseudomonadota bacterium
GTCAATTGCGCGGGCGCAAAAAAAGCTTGCCTTATCTCGGGTTTTCCCGCACACTTGCTTCCATGATGACCAAGGTACTTTTCGTTTGCATGGGCAATATCTGTCGCTCGCCGAGCGCAGAGGGCGTGTTTCGCCATTTGGTGAATGACGCGGGTTTGGGCGATGTCGTTCGCATCGACTCCGCGGGCACGCACGCGTTTCATATTGGCGAGGCGCCTGATGCCCGGGCGCAGGCTGCAGCTCGCAAGCGCGGCTACGAGATCACTCACTGCGAGGCGCGTCAGGTCACCGCGGAAGACTTCCGTGATTTCGATCTGATCCTCGCCATGGACTGGGACAATCTGTCCGCCATGCAGCAGCAATGCCCCAAGGCGTACCAGCACAAGCTGATGCTGCTGATGCGCTTTGCCAATGAGTTCGAAGAAGCCACCGTGCCCGATCCCTACTACGGCGGCGCTGACGGCTTTGGCAAGGTTCTGGACTACCTGGAAGATGCCTGTCAAGGCGTCCTCGAACTGGTCCGCAAGCGCGCTACCCAGTACCAGGCTGCCTGACCCCATGGTCGTGGAGCCGCTTGCAGAGCGGCTCTTCGGGTATAAGGCAGTGAAAAACCGCGCAGATGCGCGGTTTTTTATAGGCCGGAGCCATACCAAATTAGTCGGGAATAGGCTATACTTGAGCCAATTACTCGGGTATTGACCGCTGGATTCGCTGGCGGCCACTGCCGGAATCACAGGGAATTCACCATGCGGCTAACTACCAAAGGGCGTTTCGCCGTGACTGCCATGATCGACCTGGCTATGCGGCAGCATAGCGGTCCGGTCACTCTTGCGGCCATCAGCCAGCGTCAGAATATTTCGCTTTCGTATCTTGAACAGCTTTTCGGCAAGCTCCGCCGTCACGAGCTCGTGGACAGCGTCCGCGGTCCGGGCGGCGGTTATTCGCTTGCGCGTCTGGCGCGCAACGTGACGGTCGCGGACATCATCTTCGCCGTTGACGAACCGCTGGATGCGACCAGCTGTGGTGGCAAGCGGGACTGTACGAGCGGCAACGACGGCAAGCCGGGCAAGTGCATGACGCACGAACTCTGGGCAACGTTGAATCGCAAGATGGTGGATTACCTGGATTCGGTGTCTCTGCAGGATCTCGTTGATCAGCAGCGTGTGCGCCAATTGCAGGAAGCCACCAATCAAGCGCAGGCCTGCGCAGTGCGTGTGAACCGGGTGGGAGGCGCTACGGCTGCCAACGCCCCGACCACGACTGTTGCTGCCAACGCCACCGTATAAGAAGTATCAGGAGTTGTAGAAATGACCACCCGTCCGATCTATCTGGATTATTCGGCCACGACGCCTGTCGACCCCCGTGTCGTCGACGCCATGGTGCCCTGGCTGTACGAAAACTTCGGCAACCCCGCGTCGCGCAGCCATGCGTTTGGCTGGGAGTCCGAAGAGGCCGTCGAACGCGCCCGCGAAGAAGTCGCCAAGCTGGTCAATGCCGACCCGCGCGAAATCGTCTGGACCTCCGGCGCCACCGAATCCAACAACCTGGCCATCAAGGGCGCAGCCAACTTCTACGCCGAACGCGGCAAGCACATCATCACGGTCAAGACCGAGCACAAGGCTGTGCTCGACACCTGTCGTGAACTGGAACGCCAAGGCTTTGAAGTCACGTACCTGAACGTCAAGGACAACGGCCTGATCGACCTGGATGTCTTCAAGGCTGCGCTGCGTCCCGACACCGTGCTGGTGTCCGTGATGATGGTGAACAACGAAATCGGCGTGATCCAGGACGTGGAAGCGCTGGGCGAGATCTGCCGCGAGAAGGGCATCATCTTCCACGTCGACGCCGCTCAGGCGACCGGCAAGGTGGAAATCGATCTGCAAAAGCTGAAGGTCGACCTGATGTCGTTCTCGGCCCACAAGACTTACGGCCCGAAGGGCATCGGTGCGCTGTATGTGCGCCGCAAGCCGCGTATCCGCATCGAAGCGCAGATGCACGGCGGCGGTCATGAGCGCGGTTTCCGCTCGGGCACGCTGGCAACGCACCAGATCGTCGGCATGGGCGAAGCGTTCCGTCTGGCCCGCGAAGAAATGGGCACCGAAAACGAGCGCATCCGCATGCTGCGCGACCGCCTCTGGAAGGGTCTATCGGAAATCGAAGAGGTCTACCTCAACGGCGACATGGACCAGCGCGTGCCGCACAACCTGAACGTCAGCTTCAACTACGTCGAAGGCGAGTCCCTGATCATGGCGATCAAGGAACTGGCGGTGTCCAGCGGTTCGGCCTGCACGTCGGCCAGCCTGGAGCCCTCGTACGTGTTGCGCGCCCTGGGCCGCAACGATGAATTGGCGCACAGCTCGATCCGCTTCACGCTGGGTCGTTTCACGACCGAAAAGGAAGTGGATTTTGCGGTCGAACTGATCAAGAGCCGGGTTGGCAAGCTGCGCGATATGTCGCCGCTTTGGGAAATGGCCAAGGAAGGCATCGACTTGAACACCGTGCAGTGGGCCGCGCACTAAGCGCCCGCGCCTCGAAATACGTGGAGAATTAACATGTCTTACAGCACCAAAGTTCTGGATCACTACGAAAATCCCCGCAACGTCGGTTCGTTCGACAAGTCGGACGAGTCGGTGGGCACCGGCATGGTCGGCGCGCCGGCCTGTGGCGACGTCATGAAGCTGCAGATCAAGGTGAACGAAGCCGGCGTGATCGAAGACGCGCGCTTCAAGACCTACGGCTGTGGGTCGGCCATCGCGTCCAGCTCGCTCGTGACCGAATGGGTCAAGGGCAAGACGCTGGATCAAGCGATGAGCATCCGCAACACGCAGATCGCCGAAGAGCTGGCCCTGCCGCCCGTGAAGGTGCACTGTTCCATCCTGGCCGAAGACGCGATCAAGGCCGCGGTGCAGAACTACAAAGAAAAGCACTCGGCCAACGCCGAAGCTGTGGCGGGCTGATCATGTCCGTTACCCTGACCCAACAGGCTGCCACCCATATCGGCCGCTACTTGCAGAAGCGCGGAAAGGGTATCGGCTTGCGGCTCGGCGTTAGGACGACGGGCTGTTCCGGCATGGCCTACAAGTTGGAGTATGTCGACGAGGTCGAGGCGGAAGATGTCGTCTTCGAGAGTTTTGGCGTGAAGGTCTTCATTGACCCCAAGAGCCTTTCCTATCTCGATGGCACGGAGCTGGACTACGCCCGCGAGGGCCTGAACGAAGGCTTCAAGTTCCGCAACCCCAACGAGAAGGCGACCTGCGGCTGCGGCGAGTCGTTCACGGTGTAAGTCTTGGCTGGTGACGATCACTTCAGCCTGTTTGGCTTGCCGGCACGATTCGACCTGGACGGCCAGGCGCTTGAACACGCCTGGCGCAGCGTTGCCGCGAAGGTTCACCCCGATCGGTTTGCGACGGCCAGCCCTGCGGAGCGCCGCGTGGCAATGCAATGGGCCGCGCGCGCCAACGAGGCATACCGCGAATTGAAGGATCCGCTGCTGCGGGCTCGCTACTTGTGCGAGCAGGCGGGCGTGGACCTTCAGACGGAAAGCAACACGTCCATGGACACGGCTTTTCTGATGCAGCAGATGACCTGGCGCGAGATGCTGGACGATGCGCGTGATGATGCCGGCGTGCTGGACACGCTGCAAGCCGAGCTGGACGCGGCGCGCGCCGAAATGCGAGCCACGCTGACGCGCCTCTTGGACGAGGAACGCGATTACGCGGCTGCCGGGCGCAAGGTGCGGGAATGGATGTTCGTGGAAAAGCTGGCGCAGGAGCTGGCCAACGTGCAGCCCGCGGGATAGCCAACGGCGCGCTGGGGCGTGCCCGACACGGGCGCCTGCACGGCGCGGCCTACTGACCAGAAAAAAGAATCATGGCCTTATTGCAGATATCCGAGCCCGGCGAATCGCCCGCGCCGCACCAGCGCAAGCTGGCGGTCGGGATTGACCTGGGCACCACCAATTCGCTGGTTGCTGCGGTGCGCAGCAGCGTTCCCGAAGTGCTGCCCGATGCGCAAGGCCATGCCTTGCTGCCGTCGGCGGTGCGTTATTTTCCTGGCGGCAAGGTCACGACCGGCCGTGAGCCCTTGGCTCAGCAAGCCGAGGATCCGCTGAACACGGTCGTGTCCGTGAAGCGTTTCATGGGCCGGTCGCTGGAAGAGGCGCGCGCGACGCGTGCGCCGTATGAATTCGTGGATGCCCCCGGCATGGTGCGGATCCGTACGGCGCAGGGCGATCTGAGCCCGGTCGAGGTGTCCGCGCAGATCCTGGCGGTGCTGCGCCAGCGCGCCGAAGACGTTCTCGGCGACGAACTGGTGGGTGCGGTCATTACCGTGCCCGCGTATTTTGATGACGCACAGCGTCAGGCCACGCGCGACGCCGCGCGCTTGGCGGGCCTGAACGTTCTGCGCCTCTTGAATGAGCCGACCGCGGCCGCGATTGCCTACGGACTGGACAATGCTGCCGAGGGCGTTTACGCCGTTTATGACCTGGGCGGCGGCACGTTCGATATCTCCATCCTGCGCCTGACGCAGGGTGTGTTTGAGGTGATCTCCACGGGCGGCGATACGGCGCTTGGCGGCGACGACTTCGATGTCCTGATCGCGGACCACGCCGTGGCGAAGCTGGGCTTGGGCGAGCTGTCGCCCGCCGAGCGCCGAGGCTTGCTGATGGCCGCGCGCGCCGCGCGTGAAACGCTGTCGGATTCCGACGCGACGAGCCTGAAGCTGACGCTTTCGGGTGGACGCGACGTCGCGTTGACGTTGACCCGTGACGAATTTGAATCCCTGGCCCAGCCGCTGATCGAGCGCACGCTGGATACGGCGCGCCGCGCGCTGCGCGATGCGGCGCTCAAGCCGGCCGACGTGCGCGGCGTGGTGATGGTGGGCGGCGCTACGCGCATGCCCGTCGTGCGCGCTGCCGTGGCCAAGGTGTTTGGCACGGAGCCGCTGACCGATCTGGATCCCGACCAAGTGGTGGCGCTGGGCGCCGCACTGCAGGCCAATCTGCTGGCGGGCAACCGCGCGCCGGGCGAGGACTGGCTGCTGCTGGATGTGATTCCGCTGTCGCTGGGTCTGGAAACGATGGGTGGTCTGGTCGAACGCATCATCCCGCGCAACAGCACCATTCCGGTCGCGCGCGCGCAGGAATTCACGACCTTCAAGGATGGCCAGACGGCCATGAGCATCCACGTGGTGCAGGGCGAGCGCGATCTGGTGTCGGATTCCCGTTCGCTGGCGCGCTTTGAACTGCGCGGCATTCCGCCCATGGTGGCGGGCGCGGCGCGTATCCGGGTGACCTTCCAGGTGGACGCGGACGGCCTGCTGAGCGTCACCGCGCGCGAGCAAAGCCAGGGCGTCGAGGCGATGGTGTCGGTCAAGCCATCCTATGGCTTGTCCGACGACGAGATCGCCAAGATGCTGGCCGACAGCGTGGCGCAGGCCGACACCGATGCGAAGGCGCGTATGTTGCGCGAGCAGCAGGTGGATGCGCGTCAGTTGGTGGAGTCGGTGCAGGCCGCGTTGGCCGTCGACGGCGACCTGCTGGATGCGGACGAGCGCAAGCGCGTGGATGAATGCCTGGCAGACGCCATCGCGGCGCAGCAGGCGCAGGACGTGGACACCGTGACGCAAGCCGTGCAGGCCCTGTCGGCCGCGACGGATGAGTTCGCCGCGCGCCGCATGGACCGCAGTATCCGCGCAGCGCTTGCCGGCCGCAAACTTGACGAAATCGCCTGATAAGAAGTTATGCCGAAACTGACTGTATTGCCTCATCCCGACTACTGTCCCGAAGGCGCGGTGATCGAAGACGCGCCCAAGGGTGTGTCGATCTGCCGTGTGCTGCTGGATAACCACATCGATATCGAGCACGCGTGCGAATTGTCGTGCGCCTGCACGACCTGTCATGTGGTGGTCAAGCAAGGGTATTCGTCGCTGGAAGACGCAACGGACGACGAGGAAGACCTGCTGGACAAGGCCTGGGGCCTGACCCCGACCTCGCGCCTGTCGTGCCAGGCGTTGGTGAGCGACGCCGACCTGACGGTCGAGATTCCGAAGTACACGATCAATCACGCCAAAGAGGGCCATTGATGAAGTGGACCGACACCTACGAGATTGCCGCCGCGCTGTACGACGCGCATCCTGACGTCGACCCCAAGGCGCTGCGGTTCACGCAGCTGCGCGACTGGGTCATGGCGCTACCGGGCTTTACCGACGATCCCGCGCACTGCGGCGAGAAGATCCTGGAGGCCATCCAGATGGCCTGGATCGACGAAGCCGACTGAATGTGATTTGCCTAGAACGCTCCCTTTCCTGGAGCGTTTTTTTTGGGCGTAGCCGCGCCGTGCCGGTGGCCGGCGAGGGCCTGCCGCCGTGTTTGACATGCCGGCGTCGTGCGGGCCACGGTATCATCGGGGATCCGTTTGTTGTCCTTTCCAGCCGAGTCTACCGATGCCCGCTGCCCAACTGCGTTTTGGCCTGGCCGCCAATCGTCTGCACCACGAAACCCCCGATGCCGCCTTGTTCACCTGGCTGCGTGCGTGCTCGTCCACCATCCGCGAGTTGGGCGTGCAGTTGCACACGGTGGGGCGCACCCATGATGCGATCGTGCGTGAGGGCATGTTGCAGGGTTACTCTGGCCTGATCCGATACCCGTATGGCCGCGAGGGCGGCCTGATGAAGCTGGTGGCGAGGGTGACCGAAGGCCGTGACGGCCAGGCGCCGTTCGATGGCGCGATTTACCTGATCGACCCCGTGGACCCGTCTTCGATTTTTCCGGAGGCGCTTGCGCTCAAGCGGCAGTGCATCACGCACGGCCGGCCTTTCATTTCGACGCTGGCCGGCGCCATCGAGTGGATGGAGGTCGAACGCATCCATGCGGGGCTGGTGCCGGACGCGTCCGTGTCGCGCCATTTCAATTTCTCGGGCCAGACGCTGGCGATGATCGCCCATGATGCGCTCAAGGACGAAATGGTGGCCTTCGCCAGCGAGCACTTCGATGTGCTGTCCCGGTTTGCGCGGCGCGTGGCTACGGGCACGACGGGCGGCCGCCTGAACGAGCTGGCCTGGTCGCGCGGCTGGCCCAAGGATACGCCGTGGGTTCACCGTTACCTCAGCGGCCCGCTGGGCGGCGATGCGCAGATTGCTGAATTGGTGCTGGAGCACCAATGCCAGCGCGTCATCTTCTTCGAAGACCCCCATGTCGCTCGCCAACACGAGGCCGACATCCAGTTGCTGGAACGCGCGGTGCGCGTGGTGACCGAGTCCGCCACCTGCGCCACGTCTCCCACCGTCGCGCGCCGTTGGGCGCAAGCCGTCGAAAAGCGGGGCATCTGACCGCTACGCGTGCGTCGCGGCGGTGCCAGCGCCGGTGATGATGCGGGCGACGCGGTCCGCGACGGCCGCTGCCGCCATCGATAGCGGCAAAACATCCGAACGGCACAGAAAGACCGGACGCGTCAGCCTGGGCCTGGCGATCCGATGCAGCACGACCAGGCCGCGCTCGGCTTCCTGGCGCACGGCCTCGTAGGAAAGGATCGTACTGGCAATGCCCGCCTGCGCCAGCTCGATGAGCTGCGGAATGGCGTTGGCCTCGGCAATGATGCGGAATTGCACCTGTTCGCGTTGCTGGTATTGGTCGAGCAGCCTGCGCAGGCTGTGCGGGTTGCCTGGCAACACCAGCGGCAGCGCCGACAGCGCGCGCAGGGTGATGGACGGTAGCCTCGCGAGATCCGATGCCGCACGCTTGCCGCGCTTTGCCGCGGGCGGCGACACCACCACCAGCTCTTCGTCGATCAGATGCTGAAATCGAAGGTCGACCGACGCCTCGTCGCTGAACGTGAGCCCCAGATCGGCATGGCCTGAGCTGACAAAGCCGGGGATGTAGCCGGTGCTGGATTCGATGATCTTCAGATAGACGCCCGGCCACTGGGCGAGGCTGAACCGCAGGAGCGGCACGGTCAGCAGCTTGGCCATCGACATCGACATTGCCAGCGATACGGTTCCGCGCGGGGCGTTGAGGTCTTCGCGCACGTCCGCGCGCGCCGCGTCGATGCGGCCCAGGATTTCGCGCGCATGCGCCAGCAGCCGTGAACCGGCGGCGGTAGGCGTGACGCCACGCGCGCTGCGATGCAGCAGCACAACGCCCAGATCTTCCTCGAGGTTGCGGATCAGCAGGCTGAGCGCCGGTTGGGCTACGTGCAGCGCGGCGGCCGCACGGCTGATCGAACCCGTTGAAACCACGGCGACAAAGCACTGCATCGCACGGATGGACATGGACATGAGAGGGCTCCGGACGGCTCAGACCATCATGTTTTTGTTATGGCCTGCATATTTAAACGGTATTTCTAATATATCAATCCGCTTCCGATAATGAGCGTCATCCAAGAAAAATCACAGGAGACAACATGACGCTCAACAAGTTATTCGCTGCCTGCCTTGCTTCGGCGGCGCTGTCGGCCCCCGCGATTGCGGATGCGTGGCCGTCCAAGCCCATCACGCTGGTTGTGCCGTTTTCGGCGGGCGGGCCGACCGATTTCATCGCGCGCCTGGTGGCCGAGCCGCTGGCGCGCGAACTGGGCCAGCAGGTCATCGTGCAGAACAAGCCGGGCGCCAGCGGGAACGTGGGTTATCAGAGCGTGCTCAATGGCCCGGCCGATGGCTACACGCTCATGCACAACACGGTGGCCATGCAGGCCATCAATCCGTTGATGTATCCCGGCGCAAAGATGCATCCCGCCAAGGACTTCGTACCGGTCGGTACGACGGGCGCCATGCCGAACTTGCTGGTCGTCAACCCCGAGCGCACGCCCGTCAAGACGCTGGCTGAACTGGTGGAGCGCGGGCGCAGCGCGCCGCATGGCCTGAGCTACGCCACGTTTGGTCCGGGCAGCTCGCCGCACGTGTATGGCGCCTCGCTGCAGAAACTGGCCAATTTTCAGGCCGTGGGCGTGGCCTACAAAGGCAGCGCCAACGCCGTGACGGACGTGATCGGCGGTCAGGTCGATTTTCTGTTCGACAGCATGTCCACCAGCATCGGCCAGGTGCAAGGCGGCCGGCTCAAGGCGTTGGCGATCACGTCGGCGGCGCGTTCGCCGCTGTTGCCGGACGTGCCGACGCTCAAGGAAGCGGGCTATCCCGCCCTGGACCTGAAATTCTGGTTCGCGCTGCAGACGCCCGCAGGCACGCCGGATGACGTGGTGCAGAAACTGCGTGTCGCGGTCGCGAAGGTGGTGGCCAGCGACGCTTACCGCCAGGCCATGCAGGAGCGGGGCGCCGAGGCCTTCCAGGTGGCGCCGTCCAAGCTGGACGAGTTTTTTAAGCAGGAAACCGCGCAATGGACGCAGGCTGCGAACACGATCGGGTTGAAGGCGGAGCAGTGAACATGGAAGGCAGGCATCGCATGACGCCATTGAAGAACATCACGGTCCTGGATCTGAGCAAGGTGCTGGCCGGACCGTTGTGCGGGCAGTATCTGGGCGA
>JAEYVD010000134.1 GCA_023432075.1 Pseudomonadota bacterium
TCGAACGCGAACTGCTGCAGGTGCTGCTGGACAACGTGCCGCAAGAGCGCCGCGACGAAGCCAACAGCCTGCTCAACGGCCCGCAGATCAACCCGCAGGGCAAGACCGACGTGGTCACCAGCCAGGACCAGGTCGACGACCTGCTGGCCAGCCTGGGCTTCTGAGCCCCAGGTCCGCAACGTCCGGCGATGGCGGAAAGACGGTGTCTTTCCGCCCGCATGCTCCAGCGGCGCCGGACGTGGATGCGCCAGATGCCTGAAAGCGACTCCTGCGTCGTGCGGCGGTCCCTGCGCCTCATGACGTATTCCCTAAGGGCGCAAACGCCTGCCGGCCGATAGACTCCTGCCAACAATAATCGGGGCCTTGCAGCGCGAGACAAGGCGCGCCTAGCGCGCCAGGCCACGGATGCCCAAAGCAGGCGGTCCGGGTCAGGGAGAGGAGGTTCATTGTGGCCAGATCCGTATTCCGCTTGGGCGGCATGTGGGGGTTGTTGCGTCGGCTCAACCGCGGCGACGCGACGCTGTCGGAGCGCGCCCTGTCTTTCAGTCCGGCCGCGTGGCCGTTGTACCGGTTCCTGGCGCAGATCCGCGTGAGGGTCATGACCGTGCGCCAGTCCAGCATCGAAATCGCGCTGAACGCGGCGCGCACGCAATTTCAGGCGGGGCGCTGTTCGCTGCTCGCGCGCGAGCAGGCGAGGGCGGCCGAGGCCCTGGCAGCCAGCGGGGCGCAGATCGCCGACCTGTCGGCCTCGACCTCCAACCACGCCCGCGACATCGCCGCGGTGTCGGGCCAGAACCTGCAGGCGGCGCGGCAGGCGCTGGCCGAGCTGACCGAGGTCAAGGCGCGCGTTGACCGCATGACAAGCGAGATGGCCGCCTTTACCGACGTGGTGGGGCAACTGGCGGCGCGCGCGCAGTCGGTGGGCGACATCAGCAAGACGATCAAGGGCATTGCGCTGCAGACGCAGCTGCTGGCCCTGAACGCCGGCGTGGAGGCCGCCCGGGCCGGGGACGCGGGCCGCGGTTTCGCGGTGGTGGCCAGCGAGGTCGGCCGGCTGGCCGAGCGCGTCAACACGGCCACCAGCGACATCGGCCGCCACACGACGCAGATGCTCGATCTGGTGGGCGCCACGCAACGTCAGACGGGCACCCTGCGCGAGGACGTGGACGCTTCGGGCGCGGTGCTTGACCGGACCTGCGGCGGCTTCGAGCGCTTCGTGCGCGATTTCGACAGCATGAACCGGCAAGTGAGCGACGTGGTTCAGGCCATCGGCGAGGTCGACGCCACCAACCACGGCATGAGCGAGGAGGTCGGGCGCATCGCGGCCTTGAGCGCGGACGTGCTGGAACGGGTGGGCAGCATGTCGGGCGAGATCGATCGCATCCGGCGCCAGACGGAAAGCGTGCAGGAAGTGCTGGCCGACATGCGTACGGGCGACACCGCGTTCGACAGCCTGTCCGAGTCATTGGAGGCGTTTGCCGGCGCGGCGGCCGGTCTGCTGCAGGATGCCCGGCGGCGCGGCGTGGACGTGTTCGACCGCCACTACCAGCGCATTGCCGGCAGCGAGCCGCCGCGCTATCACACGACCTACGATCGCGCGATCGACGAGCCGCTCACGCGGCTGCTCGACAGCGTGCTGGAAGCCGTGCCGGGCGCCATCTACACGATTCTGGTGGATAACCAGGGCTACGCGCCCGCCCACAACAGCCGGTTCTCGCTGGCGCCGACCGGCGACCCGAAGGTCGACATCGTGCGGGTGCGCAACAAGCGCATCTTCGACGACCCCGCGGGTGCGCGGCTGGCCGCCAACACCGGCGCGCAGCTGTTCCAGACGTATTCGCGCGACACCGGCGAGATCGTCAATGACATTTCCCTGCCCATCTATCTGGGGCCGGAACACTGGGGCGCCGTGCGCATCGGGCTGGATTACGCGCGCTTTCAGGCCACCGTGGACGGCCACGCCGCCAGCGGCCGGGTGGCCCAGGCGGCGGGCTGAGGCGGCTGCTCCCGGGGGGCTGGCCGGCAGCCGGCGGCGCATCTGGGAATAGCGCCGCTTTCCCCCCTTTTCTTGGCATATCGCCAACCCCCGGCGCCTCCTAGAATCTCGGCGGGCGGCTTGCATTTCCACGTCAGCGAGCCGCAACAATCCCGTAGAGCATGTCCGAAGAAAGCGACCTCGAGAAAACCGAAGCCGCCTCTCCCAGGCGCCTGGAAAAGGCGCGCGAGGAGGGGCAGATTGCGCGTTCCCGGGAACTGGGCACGTTCATGATGCTGGCGGTCGGCGTTGCGGCGATCTGGGCGGGCGGCGGTTCGCTGTACCAGGGCCTGACCGGCGTGCTGCGCAACGGGCTGGCGTTCGATCAGCGCATCGCGCTGGATCCGGGGGTGATGGTCGAGCAGGCGGTGACCGGCTTCGGTCACGCGTTGATGGTGCTGTTGCCGATCTTTGGCCTGCTGGCGGTGGTGGCGGTGCTGTCCAGCGTCGTGCTGGGCGGCCTGGTCATTTCGACCAAGCCCTTGCAGCCCAATTTCTCCAAGCTCAGCCCGCTGGCGGGCTTGAAGCGAATGTTCTCGTCGCAGACGGTGGTGGAGCTGATCAAGGCGCTGGCCAAGGCCATGCTGGTCGGCGGCGTGGCCGTCTGGGTCATCTGGCGGTATCACGACGACATGCTCGGGCTGATGCACGTGGCGCCGTCGGCCGCGCTGACCAAGGCGCTCAGCCTGGTGGCGATGTGCTGCGCCTTCATCGTGGCCTCGCTCCTCATCATCGTTTTGCTGGATGTGCCCTGGCAGATCTGGAGCCATTTGAAGAAGCTGCGTATGTCCAAGGAGGACGTGCGCCAGGAACACAAGGAAAGCGAAGGCGATCCGCACGTGAAGGCGCGCATCCGCCAGCAGCAGCGCCAGGCGGCCCGCCGCCGCATGATGTCCGAGGTGCCCAAGGCCGATGTCGTCGTGACCAACCCGACGCACTACGCCGTGGCGCTGAAGTACGACGAATCCAAGGGCGGCGCGCCGCGCGTGCTGGCCAAGGGCACGGGCCTGATTGCCGCGAAGATCCGCGAGCTGGCCGCCGAGAACAAGATTCCCACATTGGAAGCGCCGCCGCTGGCGCGCGCATTGCATCAACACGTCGAGCTGGGGCAAGAAATCCCGGCCGAGCTGTATACCGCGGTGGCGGAAGTGCTGGCATGGGTATTCCAGCTAAGATCCTGGCGCTCGGGCTGGGGGCATGAACCGATGGCCCCCACGAAACTGAACGTGCCAGCCGAACTGGACCCGCAGGCAAAAACCGCAGCACAAGGAGTTTAAGGAATGAGCGCACTGCTCACCATGTTGAAGAGTAACGGCGGCACGCACGCGCGGCTGCTGGCGGGTCCCATCCTGATCGTGATGGTGCTGGGCATGATGGTGCTGCCCCTGCCCACGTTCCTCCTGGACCTGCTGTTCACCTTCAACATCGCGTTGTCCGTGATGATCCTGCTGGTGGCCATGTTCACGCGCAAGCCGCTGGATTTCGCCGCGTTCCCAGCCGTGCTGCTGTTCGCGACGCTGCTTCGCCTGTCGCTGAACGTGGCCTCCACCCGCGTCGTGCTGCTGCATGGTCACACGGGTCCGGACGCCGCGGGCAAGGTGATCGAGGCCTTCGGCCACTTCCTGGTGGGCGGCAACTTCGCGGTCGGGATCATCGTCTTCGTCATCCTGACCATCATCAACTTCATCGTCATCACCAAGGGTGCGGGCCGTATCGCCGAAGTCGGCGCGCGCTTCACCCTGGACGCCATGCCCGGCAAGCAGATGGCGATCGACGCGGACCTGAACGCCGGCCTGATCGGCGAGGACGAGGCGCGCAAGCGCCGCGCGGAAGTGTCGCAGGAGTCGGACTTCTTCGGCTCGATGGACGGCGCCAGCAAGTTCGTGCGCGGCGACGCCATCGCCGGCCTGCTCATCATGGCGATCAACGTCATCGGCGGCCTGGTCGTGGG
>JAEYVD010000232.1 GCA_023432075.1 Pseudomonadota bacterium
CCCACTGCATCGCCTCTTCGCGCGAGCGCACCTGGATCATCGTGTAGCCGGCGATCAGTTCCTTGGTTTCGGCGAACGGCCCGTCGATCAGCTTGCGTTCGCCGCTGCCGTCATAGCGCACGCGCCAACCCTTGGAGGTCGGCTGCAATCCGTTGGCATCCAGCAACACGCCCGCCTTGACCAGGGCTTCGTGATAGGTCGCCATCGAGGCAAGCAGGCTGTCGTCCGGCATCATGCCGGCTTCGCTGTCGGGCGTGGCCCGGACGATGATCATGAATCGCATCTGAATCTCCTGGGAAGGCAAGGCCCGAAGGGGCGCTTGTACAGGTACGACGAACGCGGATGCCGCGGATCGACATCAATATTGAAATATCAGGGATAACACTTAGGCGGCGGGCCTTCGCTGCCGTCCTAGCACCTGGTTACGAAGGTCCAGCCCTTGTTGCAGGCGCCTCTCATACACTCGCTTCCGTCCCCAACCCTTTGAAGCACCCACGATGAAAGTCCTGTTCAGTCTCGCCCTTGTCGCATCCTTGTTGTCCGGCTGTGCCGTATATACGCCGCAAGGTTCGGTGGTCGTCGATCCGCACGACGGCGGCGGCCGTGGCGGCTTCTGTCCGCCCGGACAGGCCAAGAAGGGCAATTGCTGATGCAGGCGCCGGCCCGCGCAAGATGGACAGGCTGGCGCTGCGTCACATGAAGCAGGGCCCCAGTTCCCTGACCTCGACCGTGGCCCACTGCGCGGCCGGACACTCGGCCGCCAGCGCCAGCGCCTCTTCGCGGGTCTCGCAGGTCAGAAGAAAGAATCCGCCGATCATTTCCTTGGCCTCGGCGTAGGGGCCGTCCATCAGCCGGCGTTCGCCATCGCGGATGCTCAGCCGAACGCCTTCGGCGTCGGACTTCAGGGATTCGGCGCGCGTCAGCAGGCCGCGAGACTGCAGGGATTCGGCATATTGCACCATCTGCGCGTAGGCCTCGCGGCCTTCGTCGGGCGTGCGCTGGGCGCGTTGGCCCACCGGTTCTACGATCAGCAGCAGGTAAGACATGGGGACTCCCAGAGCAAACGGCAAACGCCGTGAACGGCGGGCCTGCTAGGTTAACGCCGACCCCGCGTGCGCGCCATGGCGGCGGAGGGCTCAGTCTTCCTGGAAGATCGATTCGATGGAGGTCTGAAATACCCGGGCGATGGCGAACGCGAGCGGCAGGCTCGGATCGTATCGCCCCGTCTCGATGGCGTTGACGGTCTGGCGCGAGACGTCCAGCCGTTCGGCCAGCGCCGCCTGACTCCAGCCGCGTTCGGCGCGCAATTCGCGGATGCGGTTTTTCATCGATGGCGCAGCGTGTCGACGATGGTGGTGAACGCCCAGACTACGCCCATTAGCGGCCAGACCACAAACATGCTCAGTTTGGGAAAGCCCGCGATCTCCAGAAAGCCATACGTGAACGTGACACCCGCCGTGACGGCAGCGGCGATTGCCAGGTGTTCCAGCGTGGTCTTGCGGATGAATTCGTCGGACCGGCGAACGGCACGCACCACGGCGCGCAGCGCGAGCAGGAACGCCAGCATGGGGGTCAGCAGCACGACGGTGCGCAGCATGCCGGACGGCATGTCCAGACTGAGCCGCAGCGCGCCCGCCAGCAGCACGACGTAGAGCGCCAGCGCGATGCCCAGCTCCTTGAAATAGCGGCGCTTGGCCTGGTGTTGATTCATGAAAAGCCCTTGTCGATGTAAAGCGTGCTTGACATTCTGGTCGGGCACGGGAGGTGTGTCAAGCGTCCTTTACATCAAGCGTCCTTGACATCGCTCGTCCTTTACCGCGTTCGCGGGCGGCACCGCGCCAATAAAAAACCGGCTTGCGCCGGTTTCTAAAAGGGGATCGTAGACGCGATCAAGACTGGGCCGGCGCGGCGGACGCCGGGGCCTTCGCGGCATTCCCGGCGGGATTTGCGTTCGTCGCCGACGTCTTGCCGCCCGCCGTCTTGGCGACCGGCGCAGCCGCCTTTACTGCGGGCGCGGCGGCCTGCGGCGTTTCGGCCGCCTTGCCTGCGACGGGCGCCTGAGGGGCGGCGGCGGTCTTGGCCTGGGGCGGCGCGATGTCCATGATCAGCTCGACGCGGCGGTTGGCGGCGCGGCCGGCGGCCGTGTCGTTGGACTCGATCGGGCGCGTCTCCGCGTAGCCCACCGCGCGCAGCCGTTGCGGCGCCACGCCGTCGCGCACCAGTTCGCGCAGCACGCTGGTCGCGCGGCTGCTGGACAGCTCCCAGTTCGAGGCGAACTGCTTGGTCAGGATGGGCACCGGATCGCTGTGGCCTTCGACCGACACCTGGTAGTCGTTCTTGTTGAGAATGCCTGCCAGACGCTTGATCACGTTCAGGCCCTCGGTGCTGAGGGTAGCCTGCCCCGAGGCGAACAGCAGCTCGTTGCTGATGCGAAAGCTGACCGACTGTTCATTGACGATCACGTCCACCGAATTGCCCAGGTCCGCCAGGCCCAGCGACTCCTTGGACGGGGCGGTCAGCGGCTTGGCGGCCTCGGCGACCACGACCTCGTCATCGGCCGGGGCGGGCGCGGCTGCCGCGGTGGCCGTGGCGGCTGCGGGCGCTTCGGTCCAGCTGGCCGGGATCTGCACGGTCTCGAACTCGGCATACTCGCCGTCGTACTTGGGCAAGCCGCTCGCGGCCAGCGTGCCCACCAGTTCCACGGGCGCTTCGGACTTGGCGTAGCCGCCGCCATTCAGTGCGACCGCCAGCATGACGACCAGCATCGCGAGCAGCAGCGTGATGAGGTCCAGGTAGCTCAGCAGCCAGTTCTCGGAATCCTGCTCGACGGCTTCCTCGACGTGCCAGCGCGCATAACGGTCCTGGCGATCGCTGTCGCTGGGCCGCCAGCCGCTGGCGGCAGCGGCCTTTTGCGCGCGCAGCTGCGCCTGGCGGGCCTGCTCGATCCGCTGCGCAAGGGAAGGGGAAATCAGGCTCATTGACGCGCGGCAGCGGGACGGGCGATGGAGACGGGGGCGGCGGCGCCAGGGGCGGTTGCCGCCGGCTTGACCTGGCCTTCGGTCTTGGTCTTGGGCTTGGCGTCGGCGCCGCCGTCATAGATTTCGTCTTCGACGTGCATGACGAAGGAATTCAGGGTCTCGCGCACCATGGCCGGACCGCGCTTCTCGCACATCATCGAGATGCCTTGCAGCACCATGTTCATGGACTCGACGCGGCGCGCTGTGCGGCGTTCCAGCTTCAGCGCGATCGGCTTGCAGACCAGGTTGGCCAACAGGATGCCGTAGAACGTGGTCATCAGGCCAATGGCCAGTTGCTGGCCGATGGTCTGCATGCTGCCGTCGCCCAGGACGGCCATCAGGTTGATCAGGCCGACCAGCGTGCCCAGCATCCCGAAGGCTGGGGCAAAGGTGGCCATCACGCGGAACATCTGGGCTTCGGCCTGCTCGCGGGCGCGCAGGCGGGCCACACGCCACTTCAGCAGTTCGATGATCTGGTCTTCGGGCGTGTTGTCGATGATGAGCTGCACGCCCGTGCGCAGGAAGGGGTTCGACACCTTCTTGAGCTCGTGCTCGACCTTGTGCACGTCGGCGTTCATCCAGAGCTGCGCCATCGACACCAGCTCCTCGATGTCGCGCTGCTGGTCGTGCTGGTCGTTGCGGAACACGGTGCGCACCAGCTTGAAGACGCGCACGACTTCCTGCAGCGGGTAGGCGATGAACAGCGCCGCGCAGGTGCCGCCCAGCACGATCGCCAGGCCAGGCAGGTTGAAATACATGCTGGCGTCGTTGGCGGACAGCGCCACGACGATGATGAGCGTGAGCAGGCCGACAACGGCGCCGATGACGGTAGACGGATTCATGGATCTTGCCCGAGAACATGGCA
>JAEYVD010000248.1 GCA_023432075.1 Pseudomonadota bacterium
ACGTGGCCGTGCGCACCGGCAACATGGGCAGCTCGGGCAGCATCCTGCCCGACCGCACGGTGGCCGGCAACGTGAACCGCGATATCGGCAGCGACCTGTCCACGCAATTCCTGGTGGCCAGCAAGAACTTCGCCGATGGCATCACGCTCAGCGTTGAGCAGGCGCTTTCGGGCAGCGACACCGTGGGCCGTGCAAGTTACCGGCTGGCGCGGGGTCTGTCCCTGGATTTGAAGGGCGGCTCGGTCAACGGGATTTCGCTGGTCTATCGCACGCTGTTTGGCAATTAAGCGGGTGCTTGCGCTTGAGGCGGGACAAGCCTGTCCCGCCTTGGGCCGGGGGATCCGGCGCGGTCGGGATAAAATGACGCCCATTCAAATCCCTAGCACCACACCCACCATGAGCATCAAAAGCGACCGCTGGATCCGCCGCCAGGCCGAAGCCGGCATGATCGAACCCTTCGAACCGGGGCAGGTCCGTACGGCCAATGGCGGGCGCATCGTCAGTTACGGCACCAGCAGCTACGGCTACGACGTACGCTGCGCCGACGAATTCAAGATCTTCACCAACATCAATTCCACGATCGTCGATCCCAAGAACTTCGACGAAGGCTCGTTCGTGGATTTCAAGGGCGACGTCTGCATCATTCCGCCCAACTCGTTCGCGCTGGCGCGCACGGTCGAATACTTCCGCATCCCGCGCAGCGTCCTGACGGTCTGCCTGGGCAAGAGCACCTACGCGCGCTGCGGCATCATCGTCAACGTGACGCCGCTGGAACCCGAATGGGAAGGCCACGTCACGCTCGAGTTCTCCAACACGACGCCGCTGCCCGCAAAGATCTACGCCGGCGAAGGCTGCGCGCAGATGCTGTTCCTGGAAAGCGACGAGGTTTGCGAGACCTCGTACCGCGACCGCGGCGGCAAGTATCAGGGCCAGCGCGGCGTCACGCTGCCGCGCACCTGATCCCTCAGCCAGCGGCCGGCGGCCGCAGGTACTCGATGTCCCACTCCCCTTCGCCGGTCTGCACAAAGCCGTGCCGGCGATAGAAGCGGTTTGAATCGCTGCCCCGCAACGCGCTCAGGGTCACTTCCTGGCGGTGGCGGTCGGCGTCCCGCAAGATCCGGCGCAGCACCTGGCCGCCAACGCCTCGCCCTTGCGCACAGGGATGCACGTACAGATGATCCAGCCGCAACCCCTCGCCGTCCGGGCGCAGGCAGTAAAACCCGACCCGATCGCCGTCCGCCTCGATGTGCCAGGTGCTTTCGGGGCGGAACGTGGCGCGCAGGCGCTCACGCGCCCGGTCCGGGTCGAAGCGGCCCAGCCGCTCCAGGCTGTCGCGCATGGCGGCAATCCTCAGCGCCAGCAGCGCCTCGAAATCGGCTTGCCCCGCCGGCGTGAAGCGCAGCGGCGCCGCGCCGGCGTTCGCTTCGCTGGCCAGTTCGTCGTAGCCGCGCCCCAGGAATTGCAGGATGCAGATGCCGTGGCCGTAAGGATCCGCCAGATGCGCGATGCGGCCCCAGGCGTGCGTGGCGGGTGGATCCTCCAGCCGCGCGCCAGCAGCCACCGCGCGGGCGACGGCGCTATCGACGTCGTCCACCACCACGTCCAGATGCACGGGCGTCCAGTGCCGCGCGTAGTCGCGCGGCTGGCGCACGGTGCCCGCCGCCGGCGTGCCTGCGGTTTTCTCGAGCAGGTAGATGGGGGCGTCGGCGCCCAGCAGTTCGGCGCCCGTCGCACCCAGCCGGCGGTTCAGCGTCAAACCGAAGGCAGCCTGATAAAAGCCGATGGCGTGTTCGAGATCGGGAACATCGATATTGACCAGGATTCTCATGGAGGCCTTGTGATGGTGGAGCGCCGCGTCGTTACGCAGCCTGCGCTAAAGAACCTCCAGCCGCGTCCGTAAAAAGATTACATGTGTTTGCCGATTTGGCGACGTCATTTCTGCAAGCGTTAGCAAGGCCCAATCCGTGCGTTACCCCCATATCCCCTGGCTGCCCCTGTTGTTCTATCCCGCGTTGCCGGTGGCCGCTGCGATCGGACTGCTGTTCTGGCGGGAATGGCCGCCCGCTTTGAGCCTGATCGTGCCGTTCGTGCCATGGGTGATGGCGCTGATCGGCTCGGCGATCTGCCTGATGTACCAGCGCTCTCAAACGATGGCGCTGATGCTGTGCGTGCTGGCCGTCACGGCGGCCTGGCCCACGCTGGCCCGGGAAGCGCCGTGGGCGATGGGGCCCGTGCTGGCCTGGTGGTCGCTTCTGTACACGATCAATGCCTTGTGGTCCGAACGGTCCAGCATGCTGATCGACGTGGCGCTGCGCGTCGGCCTGATGGCCGCGGGCGCGGCGATCATCGCGCTGGCCGGCAAGGACGGCGTGGACGAGCTGTTCAGCACCATTGCCCTGCAGGGCACACTGGCCCGCCTGGGCGTGCCGGCCGAGGCGCTGATCGCGCTGCTGGTCACCGGACTGATGTTGACGCTCTTGCTGTTGCGCTATGGGCGTCCGCAGCAGGCGGGGCAGTGGCTGGGCTTTGTCTGCATGGCGTGGGCGCTGCCGCGCGGGGCGGCCCATCCGCTCGAACTGGCCCTCATGTCCGCCGCGGCGCTGACGTCCCTGTGCATCTCGCTGGCGCATGAAGGCTTTCACATGGCGTTTCGCGACGAGCTCACCGGCTTGCCGGGCCGCCGCGCGCTGAACGAGCGGCTGCAACGCATGGGCCGCGTCTACACGCTGGCAATGGCCGACGTCGATCATTTCAAGGCATTCAACGACACGCACGGCCACGACGTGGGCGACCAGGTGCTGCGCATGGTGGCTTCGCAGCTGCGGCGCGTGCCGGGCGGCGGCCATGCCTACCGTTACGGCGGCGAGGAATTCACGTTGGTGTTTCCCGGCAAGACCGCGGCCGAAGCCATGCCCCATCTGGAGACGGTCCGGCGCGCCATCGAGGCCTACCAGATGCGCCTGCGCGACAAGCCGGCCCGGCCCAAGGCGGACCAGATCGGCCAGCGCCGGCGCGGCGGCCGGGGAGGGCGGGGCGCTCGGCCCTTGCGGGTGACGGTCAGCATCGGCGTGGCCGAGCGCAGCGATGCCCTGCGCGCGCCCGATGCCGTCATCAAGGCGGCCGATCAGGCGCTCTACAAGGCCAAGGACGGCGGGCGCAATCAGGTTTGGGCCTTCGGCGCGCGCCGCCGCGCAGGCGCCGCCTGACCCGCCGCCGCGCCGTCAGTCCGTCAACGGCATCGCCATCAGCGTTTCATCGTAGAGCTGGCCGTTCACGCAAAGCGCCTCGCGCTCCTGGCCGTACACCGTAAATCCCAGGCTGGCGTAGAGCGCGGACGCTGCCGTGTTGTTGGCGGTTACGCTCAGCTGCACCTGCCGGATGCCGCGCATGGTTGCCGCATGGTCGATCGCCGCGCGCATGAGCAGCCGGCCGAGCCCCTTGCCGCGATGGGCGGGCGCCACGTACATGCTCCAGATGTGCGCCTTGTGGCGCAGCTTCAGCTTGCGCTGGCGGCTGACGCCCACGATCCCGGCCAGCGCGTCCGCCAGGAACACGCCATACATGGCGCCGTCGTCGGCTGGCGAGATCCACGCGCGGATGTCCTCCAATGTCAGCGTGTGTTCCTCTTCGTAACTCGATCCGAAGGACTCGGGCGTTTCCACCAGCGCGTTCAAACGCAATTGCCGCAGGGGCGCGGCATCGGTGGCGGTCAGACGTCGGACGACTGGGGCGTTCATGGCGGAATCAAAGTGTTGGGAATAAGGAACGTTTGGGCAGTATAGGAGGACGGGCTTGCCTATAATGGCCCCATCGCCGCTTGCGGTTTTGAACAAGGAGCCACTGATGTTCGGTTTCCTCAAGACAAACCAGGATGCGACGCGCCATGAGG
>JAEYVD010000254.1 GCA_023432075.1 Pseudomonadota bacterium
GCGGCAGGGGTTCGGTCACCATCATCAAGGGGTGGATGGACGTTTCGGGCACGGGTTCGCCAAAGCCTTCGGCGAAGCGGCCGGCCCAGGCGCCCGCGCAATTGAGCAGCACGCGCGCGCGCACTTCAAGCGTGTCGCCGGCGCGCACGATGAAACGCGTGCCGTCGTGCGTGGCTGATGTGACGCGCACGCCTTCGCGCACGTCAGCGCCCAGCGCGGCCGCCGCACGTCCGAAGGCCGGGGAGACCAGCCTAGGGTTGGCGTGGCCGTCCTGCGGGCAGAACGAGCCGCCCACCACGCCCTGGCCCAGCCAGCCGAAGCGCCGCGCCAGCGCGCGGCGGTCCAGGATTTGAAGATCCATGCCAAAGCCGCGCGTGCTGTCGCGATAGGCCTGCAGCAACGCCAGGTCGGCGTCGGAGCAGGCCAGCTTCAAATGTCCGGAGCGCACATACTCGCCGTCGATGCCGATCAGCTCGGGGAGCTTGCCCCACAGTTCGTGCGCGCGCCGCGCGAGCGGCAGCTGTTCAACGCCGCGGCCCTGCCGCCGCACGCCGCCGTAGTTGACGCCGCTGGCCTTGGCGCCGCACAGCGCCGCTTCCAGCAGCACCACGGGCACGCCCTGGCGGCGCAAGAACAGCGCGGCGCTGCCGCCAACGATGCCGCCGCCGATGATCACGACTTCGGTGTCGATGCGTTCCGTCATGCGGCCTCCCTCATGCGGACTTCCATCATGCGGCCCTTTTCGCGGGCCGTTCCAGGCACACCACGCTGACCGGGATGGGTTTGACCGGCGGCTGGTTGCGCAGCCGGCCCACCGCGCGCGGCGCGCAGCCCACGGCGTGGGCCAGGACTTCCGCGCCGGCAACGCCACACATGCGGCCCTGGCAACGGCCCATGCCCACGCGCGTCAGCGCTTTCAGGCGATTCATTTCGCGCACGCCGTTTTCGTGCACGGCCTGGCGGATGGTGCCGGCGGTGACTTCCTCGCAGCGGCAGACGACGGTGTCGTCGGCGATGCCGGCGGCCCAGTCCTCTGGAAACGGGAACGCGCGTTCCAGCGCGTCGCGCACGCGGCCGTTGGCCGCCAGTTGCGATTCCAGCACGCGCGCGCGCCTGGCGTCGTGGAAGTGTCCGGTGTCTTGCAGCAGCGCCAGCGCCGCGCGTTCGCCCGCCAGTTCCGCGGCGTCGGCGCCGCCAATGCCTGCGCCATCGCCGGCGACGTAGACGCCCGCGATGCTGCTGCGGCCAGCGGCATCGCGCCGCGGGAGCCAGTTGCGGTCGCGTTCGTTGAATTCAAAGTCGCAGCCGATCAGGCTGGCAAGCTGGGTTTCGGGCCGCAGCGACAGGCCAAAGCCGACCGCATCGCAATCCAGCGTGTGGATGCGTTCACCCTGCCGGTACGACAGGCCCGTGACGCGGTCCGTGCCCGCGACGGCCACGGGCCGCACGCCGCTGCGCAGCGGCACGCCGTGCGCGCGCAGCCACGCCATGTAGTAAAGGCCCTTGGCCAGCAGCGCGGGCGCGCGCAGCATGCCGGGCAGCGCGGCAGCGCGGTCGGCAAAGCGGGACGTGTCCAGGACGGCTGCGACTTGCGCGCCCGCCTTGGCGTACTGATAGGCCACCAGATACAGCAGGGGGCCGGTGCCCATGAACGCGACGCGCGAACCGATGCCGCATCCCTGGTGCTTGAGCGCCACCTGCGATCCGCCCAGCGTGTAGACGCCGGGCGTCAGCCAGCCGGGAAACGGCAGCACGCGGTCGGTGGCGCCGGTGGCAAGGATGAGGTGGGTGTAGGGCACGGTGGTGCTGACGCCGTCGCGCAGCACGTCCAGCGTCCTGCCCTCGGCGTTCCAGACGAGACAGCCGGGGCGGTATTCCACACTGCCCTGCAACGCCTGCATGGTCCGGTGCACGGCGTCGGCCTTGCGGTATTCGAAGCCGTACAGCGCGGATTTGGGCCGCGAGAAGCCGGGTGGCGGCTGCCGGTAGATCTGGCCGCCAGGCCGCAGGCCTTCGTCCAGGATCACGGGCCGCAGGCCTTGCGCGGCCAGCGTCTGGGCCGCGCGGATGCCGGCCGGACCCGCGCCGACGATCACGGGCATCACGGCGGTCATGGCGTGTCGTCCTCGGGCCAGGCGGCGGCCGACAGCGTGCCGAGCGCGGCTGCCGGCGCCAGCGCGGCGCTCTGCAGCCGCATGCCGGGCTCGATATACGTGGAGCAGGCGCGCACACGTTCGCCGTTTTCAAGCTGCACCCAGCAGTCCTGGCAGGCGCCCATCATGCAGAAGCCGGCGCGCGGCCCGCCCCCGAATTCCGAGACGCGCAGGCGCTCGCCCTGTGTCAGGACGGCGGTCAGGACCGTGTCGCCGGCAAGCGCCGTGCAGGGCTGTCCGTCGAACGTGAAGGTCAACGCGGGCCGGCCGGTTTCGGCCAGGCGTTTCAGGATTGCCATGGCGCGCGCGGCTCCTTTGCGGCTGTCGGCAGCGATTTCATTTCTGGCCCACCAGGACGCGGTCCAGTCCGTACACCCGATCCAGCAGCAGCATGGTTACGGCCGTCAGCGCAATCACCAGCGCGGACACGGCGGCCATCATGGGATCGATGGATTCGGTGGCGTACATGTACATGCGCACGGGCAGCGTGATGGTCGACGGCGCCGTGATGAACACCGACATGGTCAGTTCGTCGAAGCTGTTAATGAACGCCAACAGCCAGCCGCCGGATACCCCGGGAATGATGAGCGGCAGGGTCACCGTAAAGAACACCGTGGCGCGGCTGGCGCCCAGCGACAGCGCGGCGTGCTCAATGGACCGGTCAAAGCCGACCAGCGCGCCGATCACCAGGCGCATCACGTAAGGCGTGATGACGACCACGTGGCTGGCGACCAGCCACGGAAAGCTGCCGGCCATGCCCATCAGCGCAAAGAAACGCAACAGCGCCACGCCCAGCACCAGGTGCGGGATCATGAGCGGCGACAGGAACAGGCCGTTGAGCACGTCGCGCCCCGGAAAGCGGTAACGCGTGATGGCGATGGCCGCGGGCACCGCCAGACACACGGCGATGCTGGCCGATAGGAACGCCAGCCACAGGCTGTTCTTGAACGCCTGCATGAAGTTGGGATGCTCGAATACCGCGTAAAACCAGCGCAGCGAGAAGCTTGTGGTGGGCACGGTAAGCGTCGAGTCCGGCGTGAACGCCACCAGGCACACGATGACCAGCGGCGCCAGCACGAAAGCCACCACCAGGAAGTTGAACGCCAGCGCGAAAGGACCGTTCTTCTGCATGTTCGATTCCTTGCGCGGCTCAGCCCAGGCTGCGGCGGTAAGAGCGTTCGACGACGCGGTTGTACGCCATCATGACAATCACGTTCACGACCAGCAGCACGATCGCGATGGCCGCGCCCAGCGGCCAGTTCAGCTCGGTCAGGAACTCGTCGTACACGACCGTCGCCACCATCTTCAGGCGACGTCCGCCCAGCAGTGCGGGAATCGCGAACGAGCTGGCCGACAGGCCGAAGACGATGAGGCTGCCGGACAGGATGCCCGGCATGGCCTGCGGCAGCACGATGCGCGTCAGCGTCTGAAAGCGCGAGGCGTTCAGCGACAACGCCGCATGTTCGACAGTGGGATCCAGCTTCTGCAGCGACGTCCAGACGGGGATCACCATGAAGGGCAGCATGACGTGCACGAGGCCGATGATGACGGCGGTGGGCGTGTAGAGCAGCGTTCCCAGCCCCAACGCGGCGGCCGCCTTGCCCAGCGGTCCACCCGGGCCCAGCAGCATGCTCCAGCCAAATGCGCGCACCACCAGCGAGATCAGCAGCGGCGACAACACCACCAGGAGGAAGATCGAGCGCCAGGGCTTGCCCATGCGCGAGAGGATGTAGGCTTCGGGCGCGCCGATCAGCACGCAGATCAGCGTGGTGACGCCGGCGATCCAGAAGGTACGCCAGAAGATCTCGATGAAATAGCTGTCCGTGACCACGGCCAGGTAGTGTTCGAGCGTGTGGCCCGGCTGGATGCCGGTGGCGTAGTCGAACGGCCGGAAGGACAAGGCGAACGTCAGCGCCAGCGGCGTGAGCACCAGCGTGAGGAACACGAGCGCCAGCGGGATCGATCCCAGGATGGCGAGCAGGCCGTCGTTGCGCGGCTTGGGCTGGCTGGCGGCAGCGCCGCGTTGCGTGAGCGTTGCCATGTCAGTCGGCCGTCACCGCTGCGGCGGGCGCGCGCAGCACACGCAGCACGCCGTCCGCCCAGTCCAGCCCGATGGCTTCGCCGTCGTCGTGCGGGCGGCGGCCGTCGTTGGGCGTCAGGATGGTCAGCGCCCCCACGGGCGAATCCAGGTCGTACATCCACTGGCTGCCCAGGAAGTAGCGCGTGTTGACCACACAGGCAAGCTTGCCTTGGCCGGACGGCACCGGCACCAGCTTTTCGGGCCGCAGCGACAACTGCACGCTGTCGCCGTGACGCAGGCCCTCGCCGTCGACCAGCAGGCTCAACGCGCCCGTCTGGACTTCTGCCTGTGCGCCGCAGCGCGTCACGCGCCCAGCCAGCAGATTGGTCTTGCCCACGAAGCGCGAGATGAACTCGGTTTGCGGGTGCTCGTACATGCGATAGGGCGCGTCCACCTGCGTGGCGCGGCCGTCCTGCATGACCACGACGCGATCGCTGATGGACAGGGCTTCGGCCTGGTCGTGCGTCACCATGACGGTCGTGGTGCCGATCTTGCGCTGGATGCTGCGCAGTTCGAACTGCATGTCCTCGCGCAGCTTGGCGTCCAGGTTGGACAGCGGTTCGTCCAGCAGCAGCACGGGCGGGCGGATCACCAGCGCGCGCGACAGCGCCACGCGTTGCCGCTGGCCGCCCGACAGTTCGCGCGGGAAGCGGTCCGCATGCTTGTCCAGCTTGACCAGCGCCAGCGCCTCGCGCACGCGGTCCTGGCGTTCGGCCCGTTCGACCTTGCGCATCTTCAGGCCGAAGGCGACGTTGTCGGCCACGGTCAGGTGCGGGAACAGTGCGTAGCTCTGGAAGACGATGCCCAGGCCTCGGGTGTTGGGCTTGGCATGCGTGATGTCGCGCCCGTCCAGCGTGATGGTCCCGCAGGTCACGTCGGCAAAGCCGGCAATCATCTGCAGCGTGGTGGTCTTGCCGCAACCGGAGGGGCCAAGCAACGAGACGAACTCACCCTTGTCGACCGACAGGTTCAGGTCCGAAACGACCCGCAGGTCGCCGTAGTTCTTGGAGACGTTGTCCAGCCGCAGAAATGCCATGTTCCACACCCCGTGACCCATCCGGGCCTTGCGCCGCCGGGGGGATTTGACCCCAGCCCAGCGGCTTGATTGATGGGGGCAGTCTAGGAGCCGCAAAAATGCAGGGCAATTAGGGTTTTCCGAAGAATCGAATTTTTTATCTATTAATTCCGTTAGACTGAATTTCTTGATAAAAATATGACTGACTATTTTGATTATCGGAACTGAAGAATGAAGAAATCAGAAACTTCGGAGGATTCCGCGGGCCAGGGCGTGCTGCAGCGGGCATTTGCCGTGCTGCGCGTGCTGGCCGACGCCAAGGGCGAAAAGCTGCGCCTGACGGATATCGCCGCCCGCACGGGCCAGGCGCAGGCCACGGTGCATCGGGTGCTGCAAGGACTCATGCAGGAGGGCGTGGTGGAGCAGCCGGCGCAAAGCAAGGGGTATCAGCTCAGCGTCGCCTTCTTTTCGCTGGCCGCGGCCGCCGGCACCCACCAGTCCAGCCTGCGCACCCTGTACCGCCCCGCCATGCTGCGGCTGTCCGGCATGCTCAACGACACCATTTTTCTGCTGGTGCGCAGCGGCTTTGACGCCGTCTGCGTCGACCGCGTGGATGGCGCATTTCCGGTGCGCTCGCACACGGGCGACATCGGCGGGCGCGTGCCGCTGGGCATGGGACAGGGCGGCCTGGTGTTGCTGGCCAGCCTGCCCGAGGCCGAGCGCGAAGAGGTCATGCGCTTTAACATTCCGCGCCTGCATCACCTGGGCTTCGTGGACGAGATCTCGATGCGCGTGCGCATCAAGGAATGCCTGGAACTGCGCTACGCGCGCAGCCAGGGGCAGGGCGTGTTTCCCAACATCGCGGGGC
>JAEYVD010000332.1 GCA_023432075.1 Pseudomonadota bacterium
GGGTGCGTGGCCGTCCATTCCGGGCGGTCCATCGGCGTGGCGCCGACGAAGTCCGCTGCGCCGCGCGTGTTGATGATGATGTTTTCCAGGCTGCCGAATTCGTCGGCCAGCGTGCGGCCGCCCGCGCCCACGGTCGTGCCGACGAGCGGGATCCATTGGCCCGTGCCGTCGGCGTCAAAGCGCGCGACGTACAGCGTGCCCTTGTCCAGGTACTTCGCGCCCACGGCGAGGCGGTCGGTGCGCTCGGCATCCTTCGGATCCCACACGGCTTCCGACACGAAGCGGTAGATGTACTCGAAACGGGAATCGTCGCCGCTGTAGAAGGCGAGCGGCTTGCCGGCTTCGGGCATGGCGTAGGCGCAGCCTTCGTGCGCGAAGCGGCCCATCGCGGTGCGCTTGGTGGCGATGCTGTTTTCGTTGAACGGATCGATCTCGACCAGGTAGCCAAAGCCGTTGACTTCGTTGCGCCAATCCTGTGTGAAGTCGGCGCCGGTCTCGGTGACGTTAAAGCGCGCGAACTCGCCCTGGACTTCCAGCGGATCGTTGGCGCCCGTTTCCCATTGGTAGCGGCCGACGGTATCCGGCACGCCGACGCGAAGCTGGTGCGCGGGCCGCGTGCCGGTGTTCACGAAGCAGGCAGCCCAGTTCTCTTCAGCGGTGATGTACGTGCCCCACGGGGTGAAGCCGTTGCCGCAGTTGTTGTTCGTGCCGCGCACCATCGTGCCGTTGGGCGAGTACGGGGTCTTGACCCAGTCCGTGCCGCCGACCGGGCCGGCCAGCTTCATCGGCGTGGCCGACGTGAAGCGGCGGTTGTAGCGCGAGTTGTGAACGATGTTCCAGCGGCCGTTCTCCAGGCGCACGTGCAGGATCGCCACGCCGTGCGCGTTGATCTCCTTGCGGATTTCCTCGATGGGGCGGACGCCTGCGACGTTGGTCGGGCCGTTCGGGTGCAGCGCGTCCTGGTCGATGTATTCATGGTTGATCGCCAGCAGGCCTTCGGTGGAGCTGCCATTGATCGGGAAAAAGTGCATGCCGTCGTGGTGCATGCCGGTGGAGTTGAGCAGGTCCGTCGAGCTGTTGTTGCCGTTGCGGTCCCAAGGATTGGCGTTGTCGTTGAACGGCGTGCCCCACGGCGCAAACACGTGGGCGATGTAGCCGGCCGGCACGACACAGGCGTCGGTCATGGAGGTGGGCAGGGATTCGAAGCCCAGCTTGACCGGGGCCGGGGCGGGCGGCTGGGTGCCGGGCACTTCCGGCGCCGGGGTCTGACCGCCGCCATTGTCGACAGGGCCGTCATCGTCGTCGCTGCCATTACAGCCGGCCAGGCCCAGGCTGGTCATCGTCGCGAACGCGGCGGCGATGCCGCCGCGCATCACCATGCGGCGGGACATGTTCTTTTCGAGGATCTCGCTGAACGGGGTGCTCTGGCTGGGATTGCGGACAGTCTTGTCGGAGATGGACTTGCTCATTGGAACTCCTGGCTTTGGGTCTGGTGCCCGATGGGGACGAGCAATACTAGAAGTCCGAAGTGAAAGGTTAATGACAGTTGTCTGAAATCCCGGCGTGCGCGAACCGCGTGCCCACAAAACAAATGGCTGACCCCGCATGCGCGGGCGTCAGCCACGGGACCGGATGAGGGCAGGCGCGTCTATCTGTTCTCGTCGTCCATCGTCAGCGCGCCGTCCTTCATGATCCCTTGCGCGATCTCTTCGGCCGACTTGCCGGCAAAGCCATGTTCGCCGGCGGTGATGCGCAGGCTGTCGCCCTCCAGCGGACTCATCAGCGTGGCCGAGGACAGAAGCATGCCGTTCGCGCGGAACTGCACGCGCTGGCCCACCCGCTCGCGTGTGAAGTTCGCCAGCGCCTTGCTGCTGTCCGGCTTGAGCTTGATGTCGACAATGCGGGCATTGGTGTGCGGATCGGCGCCGGGCGTGGCCTGCTCGACCTGCAGGGTGACGGATTCGGCGAGGGCGGCAAGGGGGGCGGCGGCGGCAAGCGCCGCGGCCAGCGCGGTGGCCAGCATGGGATGTCGCATGGACGGCATGGAAACGCTCCTTCTGATGGACGACGGCTCCATCCTATACGGATCCCCTCGGGCGGGGATGACCGTCTGATATATTCCTGACGAAATTTTGCCGGCAGGGGCCGCGCCCGAGGACACTGAGAAATGACCCTGATTGCACGCGCGACCTGCCTGCTGTCCATCGCACTTCTGGCGGGCACGGCCCACGCCGGTTCCGCGCCCGCGTCGCTGTCGTGCGTGTCCGAGAGCGGCAAGGTGGCGCTCAAGGGCGAGATTCCTTCGCCGTCTTCCGACGAACTGGCGCTGACGCTGACGTACGCCGCGGCCACGCTGTCGTTCACGGCCGATGACGCGCCGGGATATGTGGTCGCCAATTTCTCGCAGTCGGTCTTCACGCTAGTTGCGCCGGCCGACGGGCAGGCGCTGACGCTGTACGCGTTGCCGTCCACTGTCGCCGTGAAAAAGACCGCAGACGGCGACATGGCGGGCACGTTCCAGGCCAAGTTGCTGGGCCCGCGTCCCGGGGGCAAGGCGGCCAGCGGCTATCCCGCGCCGCTGCAGGCCACGTTGAACTGCGAGTACCGCTATTCGCTGTAGGTCCGGCCCGCCGGGTTCACGGTCCCGCCATTGATTTGCGCAGTTGCGCCGCATTTGACGGGCGGGATGCCGCGCGCCCACAATCGGCCGGACGACAACCGGCAGGCGGGCCGGCGATGCCCGCCGCCACGATCCCGGAGGAACCCATGGCAGACACCCAGAAAGAAACCCAGGCGCTGTTCGATCAAGGCCTGGCGCTGCGCCGCGAAGTGCTCGGCGCCGATTATGTCGACGGATCGCTCGCGCGCGCCAACGACTTCATGATGGCGTTCCAGAACATCACCACGGAGTGGTGCTGGGGCTATACGTGGGGCCGTCCCGGGCTGGAGAAGAAAACGCGCAGCATGCTCAATCTGGCCATGCTGACGGCCCTTAACCGTCCGGCCGAGATCAAGCTGCACGTCAAGGGCGCGCTGAACAACGGTGTGACGGTTGAAGAGATCAAGGAGATTCTCTTGCAGGCCACGGTGTATTGCGGCATTCCCGCGGGGCTGGACGCCTTCAAGGTGGCCAATCAGGTGCTGGAAGAGGAAGGCGCGTTCAAGGCGCAGCAGCCCTGAGGCCCGTGCCGCGCGAAAAGCGGCAGGAATCGCGCGGTGCTTTCCGCCTTGCGCTCCCCGCCGTCAGGCTATGATGAACTGTCATCAAGTGTGTTACAAACACACAGATTTTGAAATAAAACGCATACGTTTCACGGCAGGGCTGCGTCACGCGGGCCTGCGTCTGACATTCCGCGTCCGCGCCTTGGGCGCGGGCGCATTTTCCGGCACAGTTTGCGACGTCATGGCCCGCCCGGGCTGCGCCGCGAAAGCAGTATGGCTACACAAACGCAGTTTCCCGATTCCACGCGCGTGATCGCAGCCTTCGACTTTGACGGCACGCTCACCCAGCGCGACACGTTCGTCCCCTTTCTGGCCCATTTGTCGTGGGTCCGTTTTCTGACGGCGCTCTTGCAGACCGCCCCGGCGCTGGCGGCCTTTGCCATGCGCCTGCGCAGCAACGAAGACGCGAAAAGATCCCTGTGCCGCGCCGCGTTGCGCGGGCGTCCGCGCGCCGAACTGGCGCACATCGCCCGCGCGTGGGTGCACACCATCCCGCTGCGGCCGGCGCTCATCGAGCGGCTGCGCTGGCACCAGCAGCGCGGCGACCGCTGCGTGCTGGTCAGCGCCTCGCCCGATATCTATCTGGAAGAAGTGGCGCGCTACCTGGGCTTTGACGATCTCATCTGCACCCGCATGGCGGTGGACGCGCAGGGCCGCCTGACCGGCGACTTTGACGGCCACAACTGCTGGGGACCCGAAAAGCTGCGACGCCTGACCGAACGCTTCGGCGGCACGGACCAATACGAACTGCATGCCTACGGCGACAGCCGCGGCGATCAGTGGCTCATCGACGCGGCGCAACACGCTTGGTATCGCGGGCAGGCGGTCAAACCATGAGCGCCTGGCTTTCCCTCTTGCGTCCGCAGCAGTGGCTGAAGAACGGCTTCGTGCTGATCGGCCTGATCTTCAGCCACGGCTGGTCGGACCCGGCGCTGGTGTTCGCGGTCGGCGTGGGCTTTGTGGCGTTTTGCCTGGCTTCCAGCGCGGTGTATGTCCTGAACCACTATCACGACCGCGCCGCCGATGCGGTTCATCCCAAGAAGCGGTTGCGCGCCATCGCCAGCGGCCGGGTGAGCCTGCCCGCCGCCCGCGCGCTGATCGCGGTGCTGTTCTGCGCGGCGCTGGGCCTGCCGCTTGTGTGCGGATTGTGGCCGGTGGCGCTGGCCGTGGCCGGCTACCTGACCTTGAACATTGCCTACACGCTGAGCCTGAAACACAAGGTGCTGGTCGATGTGTTCTGCATCGCGGCCGGCTTCATGATCCGCCTGGCTTGCGGCACCTATGCGGTGGGCATCATCCCGTCCCGCTGGATGCTGCTGTGCAGTTTCATGCTGACCCTGTTCCTGGGATTTGCCAAACGGCGCGCAGAGATTGCTTCGGCGCCCCTGGATGCGCCGGCGTCGGAAGGCAGCACGCGTACCGTGCTGCGGCACTATTCGCCCCAACTGCTGGACATCCTGGTGGCCATTACCGCCAGCACGACGCTGCTGGCGTATGGCCTTTACACGGTTGACTCGGACACTGCCGCGCTGCACGGGACGCAGCAGCTGATCATCACGCTGCCCATCGTCACGTTCGGCGTGTTTCGTTATCTGTACCTGCTGTACAAGGGCGGATCGGGCGAAGAGCCGGGCCGCGATCTGCTTGCCGACAACCAGATCCGCCTGGCGGTGCTGGCCTGGGTGGCCGTGGTGGTTTTGCTTGTAAGGACGTAGACATGGCATATCTTTGGCTGATCCTCAGCGGGGCTTGCAGCGTGGCGGCCAGTGTGGCGCTCAAGGCGGCGGGAAGCAGCGCCGCGCAAGCGGCCGCGCCGTCCCTCCTAAGTCAGGCGCTGCCCTATCTGGGCGCCATCGGCGCGTACGGACTGGGCTTTGGTTTTTACGCGCTGGCGCTGCGCCAGCTGGATCTGACGCTGGCCTACCCGTTGATGGTGGCCTTTGCGATCGCTGGCGTGTTTGCCTACGGCCTGTTGTCGGGCACGGAGACCATCACCGCCATGCGGATGGCGGGCGCGGCGTTCATCGCCATTGGCGTCTTCCTGATTTCGAAATAGGCGGGCACAGCCATGCAACGATTCTTCAATAGCGCGTGGTATCGCGGGTTTCTGCTCTGCTGCGCCTACGTCGTGGTGGCGGCGGCCGTCATGAATGGCTTCTACACGAAGTGGCGGCTCAACGACGGTCATGCGGCCCTTGGACTGACGCAGATGGTCGAGGGCACGGCTTACCGTCCCTATGTGTATCGCCAATTTGTGCCGGCGCTGGCCAACGGCATCCAGTCGCTGCTGCCGGCGGCTACCGTGGCGCGGCTGTCCGAACGCCTTGCCGAACCACGGCGCGTGGACAGCCGCTCGGGCCTGGCGATGCGCTATCCCGGATCCGAGGCCCTCATGCCGGCCGTGACCCTGCGCTATCACCTGGTCTACTACCTGACCTTTGCCGCGCTGCTGACCTCGCTTTTCGTCATGCGCCGCGTCGCGCTGCGGGCGGGGGCCGGCGCCGCGGCCGCCACGATTGCGCCGGCGCTGCTTGCAATGGTGGTGCCGTTCTTCCTGACCGAGGGCGGCTTTTTCTATGACTTCGTCGAGCTGATGTTCCTCATGAGCGCCGTGCTGCTGGCGCTGGGCGCATCGCGCCAGACGCCGGTACGGCTATGCGCGTTGGTGGCGCTGGCCGGGCTGGCCACCTGGAACAAGGAAGCCTTCTTCTTTTTCACGCCCGCGCTGTATCCGCTCTTGCGGCGCAACTTGCCGCGGCTGCAGGCCGCAGGCGTGGTGGCCGTGCTGCTGCTGGTGTGCGGCTGCGTCTATCTGGCGCTGCGCCTGCGCTATGCGGGCAACCCCGGTTCGACGGTCGATTACCAGCTGTGGGATAACCTGCGCTTCTACGTGGACCCCGGCAACTGGCTGCGAACCGAGAATACCTATGGCGTCCTGCTGCCGCGCGGATTCAGCATCGTCAGCATCCTGGCCTTTGCCGGCGTTGCCATCCACGGCTGGTCGCGCCTGCCGCAGCCCCTGCGCTGGCACGCGCAGCTGGCGCTGGCGATCAATCTGCCGCTGTTCCTGCTCTTCTGCTCGCCCGGTGAAATGCGCAACCTGAGCATGCTGTATCCGTCCTTGCTGTGCCTGCTGGCGCTGGCGCTGGCCAAATGGCTGGGCCTGCAGGGCGCGTCCCAACCGGCCGTCGCCGTGGAAGTTCGATGATCCGTTTTTTCAATAGCGTGGGTTACCGCCGCTTTCTGCTGGCGATGCTGTACGTGTTGGTGGCCGCGGCGGCTTTCAACGGTTTCTATACGAAGTGGCGCTTGAATGACGGGCACGGCCCGCATTCGCTGGCGTCCATGGTGGAGGGCACCGCCCACCGTCCCTATGTGTACCGGCAGTTTGCGCCGGCCATCGCCAACGGCATCCAGGACCTGTTGCCGGCCGCGACGGTGGCGCGTTTGTCCGAACGGCTGACCGAGCCGCGCCGCGTGAACAGCCGCTCTGGGCTGGCGATGCGCTATCCGGAGTCGGAAGCGATGCTGGCCCCCGTGACGCTGCGCTATCACATCGTCTATTACCTGACCTTCGTGGCGCTGCTCGGCTCGCTGTTCGCCATGCGGTCGGTGTGTCTTGCGGCCGGCGCCAGCGGGGCCGCGGCCACCGCGACGCCGATGGTCATTGCGCTGCTGCTGCCCTTCTTCCTGACCGAAGGCGGCTTTTTTTACGACTTCTTCGAAGTGCTGTTCATGGCGTGCGCGATCCTGCTCGCCTGGCGCATACCGGTCGAGCGCCCCATGCGTGCGGCGGGACGGCTGGGCCTTCTGGCCGTCGTCGCGGCCATGGCGACATGGAACAAGGAGGCATTCTTCTTCTATGTGGTGACGCTGTATCCGTTTCTGCGGCGCAGCCTGCCGCGCGTCAAGGCAGCAAGCGTCGTGGCGGGCCTGATGTTCGTCTGCGGCTGCGTGTATCTGGCGCTGCGCATGCGTTACGCAGGCAATCCCGGCGGCGCGGTGAGCTTCCAGCCGGGCGCCAATTTCTTCTACTTTCTGGATCCAGGCAACTGGTTCCGTACGGAAAGCACTTACGGCGTCGCGCTGCCCAAAGGCCTGAGCGCCGCGATGATGCTGATGATCGCGGGCGTGGCGGCGACCGGCTGGCGCCTGCTGCCCGCGCCGTTTCGCGTGCACGTGCTGATGGCGTTGGCGGTCAACGTGCCGCTCTTTCTGCTGTTCGCCGCCGAGGGCGAGGCGCGCAACCTGAGCATGCTGTATCCGTCGTTGCTCGCGCTAATGGCAATGGCGCTGACCGCATGGATTGGCGCGGCGGCTGCATCGCCCTCGGCCGCGCTGCGCTCCGCCGATTCTTGACGCGCGGCGCGCCAGGCGCAGCGACGGCGGGCGCGCGGTAGCTGCGCGCAATAGCGCAGGTTGCACCCGCTGCAGCCCGGCTTCGCAGTGGGTTGCACCCCGGGCAGGGCTACCGCAGGGATAACCCGCGAGTTTTGGCATGCCGTGGGTTATCCCTACTTGAGCCGGGCAGCAACCGGTCGATATGCTTCGGTTAACCGTAGGGACCGCAGAGTCTTTCGGAGGAGTTTCAAACCAAGCCGGCAGTTGCTGAAAGGAACCGGATTTGCATAGTGCGCCTCCTTTGGATTCAGCCGTCGCGGCCTCGCGGGAAAAGCCATTGCGCGTGATCCCGTGGGCCACGTGGCTGCACCGCGTTTTCGTGGTTCTCATGTATGCGTTCATGCTTAGCCCCATCGTGCTGGTGGTCTGGCTGAGCTTCTTCAAGGACGCCATCCTCTATTTCCCGCCATCGGGCTATACGCTCTCCTGGTACGTCAAGGCCTGGGAAAATCCCGCGTTCGCCAACGGCTTCATCTTCAGCCTGCAAGTGTCGCTGGTGGCTGCGTTCATCGGCGTGACGATGGGCGTGCTGGCGGCGGTTGCGATTGCGCGCTACCGCTTCGCGGGCAGCAAGGGCGTCAACACCTTGCTGCTGTCGCCGCTGCTGATTCCCGGCATCGTCGCGGGCGTGGCCGTCTATCTCTTTTACCTGCGCGCCGAAAACGTGCTGGACCAGGATCTTGTCGGCACGTTCGGCGGTCTGGTCATTGCGCACGTGTGCCTCACCATTCCATGGACGGTGCGTCTGGTCACCGCAGGCATGGCCGGGCTGGACGGCTCCATCGAGGAAGCCGCGCGCAACCTGGGCGCCAGCGCGCCCAAGGCCTTCCTGCGCGTCACGCTGCCCATGCTGCGGCCATCCATCGTCGCCGCGGCGCTGTTCAGTTTTGTCGTGTCGTTCGAGAACCTGGAGCTGTCGCTGTCGTTGGTGGGCCCCGGTCGCACGACGCTGCCGATCGCGATCATGCAGTACCTTGAATTCAACCTGGACCCGACCATCGCGTCGGTGGCCTCGGTGCAAATCCTGCTGTTGGGCATCATCATGCTTGTGACCGACCGCTACGTGAAACTCAGTCAGGTGGTGTAAGAAATGGCGAAGGTCTCAATCGAGAACATCCGCAAGCAGTTCGGCGCGGCGGTGGCGGTGTCGGATTTTTCCCTGGAGATTGCCGAAGGCGAGCTGGTCACCTTTCTGGGGCCCAGCGGTTGCGGCAAGACGACGACGCTGCGCATGATTGCCGGCTTCATTACGCCGACGTCGGGGCGCATCCGCATTGGCGAAACCGACGTCACGCGGCTGCCGGTGCACAAGCGCGACACCGGCATGGTGTTCCAGCGCTATGCGCTGTTTCCGCACATGACGGTGGCCGAGAACGTGGCGTTCGG
>JAEYVD010000359.1 GCA_023432075.1 Pseudomonadota bacterium
GCCTGGCCGCCAGTCTGGTGGGCTATGTCGCGCTGGCGTTCACGCCGTTTCCGGCGCTGACCCAGACCGCCGTGTTCTCGGCGGCCGGCCTGCTTGGCGCGTATGCCTGCACCGTGTGCCAGCTTCCGGCGTGGATGCGGGGCTGGCAGCCGCGCCCCTGGCTGCCGCTGCTTCACTTTGCCCAGGCCGCACTCAGCACGCGCGAACGGCTGGGCGCCCGGCGCGGCGTCCTGTGGGCCGGTGCGGCCGTGCTGGTGGCGCTGACGGCGGGCGGCATCGCGCGGCTGGCCATCCAGGACGATCTGCGTCAATGGCTGAGCCTGCCGGCACCGCTGATGCAGCAGGCCCGGCAGATCGGCGAGATCACCGGTTTCGTGCCCACGAGCCAGTTTTTCCTGGTGCGCGCGCCCGATCCCGACGAACTGCTGCGGCGCCAGGCACGGGTCGCGCAAGCGCTCGACGCGCTGGTCCAGCGGGGCGGCCTGGCCACCTACAACGCGCTCAGCCAGCTTGTGTCGCCCGCCGCCGACCAACAGGCCCTGGCCCGCCGCCTGGCCGAGCTGGCCGGACAACCGCAAGTGTGGAAACCCATGACCGACCTGGGCATTCCGCTCGAGGCGGTGACGCAGGAGCTGCAGTCGCTGGCGGCGCTGCCGGTCGTCACCATCGACGGCGCGCTACAAGGCCCGCAGGCCGAACGCTGGCGCGCGCTGTGGCTTGGCCAGCACGACGGCGAGTACGCGGGCATGATCTCGCTGCTGGGCCTGACCGATCCCGCCGCGCTGCAAGGCATTGCGCAGGCCGCGCCCGGCGTCACGCTGGTCGATCGCAGCGGCGAGCTGAACCGCATGTTCGCCGCCACGCGGGTCGAAGCCGCCGAACTCAAGCTGCTGTCCTACGTGGCCGCGGCCGTGCTGCTGCTTCTGACGCTGGGACGCGCCGCCACCTGGCGCATCCTCGCCGTGCCCCTGGCGGCCACCGCCTGCAGCCTGGCCGCGCTGGGCTACCTGGGCCAGCCCTTGACGCTCTTTAGCCTCTTCGGCCTGTTGCTGGTGTCGGCCATCGGCGTGGACTACGCCATCTTCATGTACGAGCGCGTCGCCGGCGCCGCCGCCAGCCTCGTCGGCATTCTGCTGGGCGCCGTCACGACGCTGTTGTCGTTCGGACTGCTTGCCCTCAGCCACACGCCCGCCGTCGCCAACTTCGGACTGGCGGTCGCCCTGGGCGTCGCTTTTTCGCTCCTGTGGGCGCCCTGGGTCGGGCCGCCCCAGCGGGCCTGACACCTGCCTCTTTCACCAAGGAATCATGGAAACCTCCAGCATGGAACATCGGGAAGTTGTGGTTATCGGGGCGGGCCCCGCCGGCGCGGTCGCCGCGGCGCTGCTGAAACGGCAGGGACATGACGTCCTCATGCTGGAACGCCAGCAGTTCCCCCGGTTCTCCATCGGTGAAAGCCTGCTGGCGCACTGCCTGGAATTCGTGGAAGAGGCCGGCATGCTGCCCGCTGTCCAGGCCGCGGGCTTCCAGGTCAAGAACGGCGCCGCGTTCGCCTGCGGCGACGCCTATACGTACTTCGACTTTCGCGACAAGTTCACCGCCGGGCCGGGCACGACCTTCCAGGTCCAGCGCGCGCACTTCGACAAGGTGCTGGCGGACGACGCCGCGCGCCAGGGGGTCGAGGTGCGCTATCAACAGGAAGTCACGGCCGCGGACTTCGGCAGCGCCGGGCCCTTGCTGGACGTGCGCCGCGCCGACGGCAGCGCCTATCAGGTCAAGAGCCGGTTCGTGCTGGACGCCAGCGGCTACGGCCGCGTGCTGGCTCGTCTGCTGGACCTGGAACGCCCCTCCGGCCTGCCGCCCCGCAAGGCCATCTTCACGCACATCGAAGACCGCATCGACGATCCCGGCTTTGACCGCGAGAAAATCCTGATCACGGTTCATCCCGAGCAACGCGGCATCTGGTATTGGCTGATTCCCTTCTCCAACGGCCGCTGCTCGTTCGGCGTGGTGGGCGGCGATGACCTTTTTGGCGGCCCCGGCGAGGACCTGATGACCACGTTGCGCGCCATGGCCGACGCCGCGCCCAACCTGAAACGCGTCTTGAAGAACGCCGTCTGGGACACGCCGGCCAACACCATCGGCGGATACTCCGCCAGCGTCACCCGCCTGCACGGCCCCGGCTACGCCCTCTTGGGCAACGCCGCGGAATTCCTGGATCCGGTGTTCTCGTCCGGCGTCACCATCGCGCTGCGCTCGTCCAAGCTGGCCGCGGACGCCTTGGACCGGCAATTGGGCGGCGCCCAGGTCGATTGGCAAACCGAGTTCGCCGACCCGTTGATGATCGGCGTGGAAACCTTCCGCGCGTATGTGCAGGGCTGGTACACCGGCGAATTCCAGGACGTCGTCTTCTACCAGCAGGCGCAGCCGGAAATCCGCCGCATGATCAGCTCCATCCTGGCCGGCTACGCCTGGGACACGGCCAATCCCTTCGTCGCCAACCCGCAGCGCCGCCTGCGCATGCTGAGCGAGCTGTGCCGCAGCGGCGACAGGCTCGCCCAGCCCGCCTGAACCCGCCATGACCTCCCCTCCCGCCTCCTTCCTGTCCGCCTGCCGCGCCCTGGCGATGACGCTGGCCTTGCTGGCGCTGGCCGGCTGCGCGGGCGCGCCGCCCCTGCCTGCGCACGACGCCGGATTTTCGCTGCCGCGCCAGTTGCACGTGGTGCAGGCCGCGCCGGGCCAGCCCGCCCAGGACTTGCTGCTGGTGGTCCAGCGCGAAGACGCCGCCTTGCGGTGGTCGCTGTTCGACCCCATGGGCGTACCGCAGGCGCGGCAGATGCTGGAACGCGGGCAATGGCGCAACGACGGTTTCATGCGGCCCAACGCACAGGCGCGCGATCTGTTTGCCGCGCTGATGTTTGCGTGGACCCCGCAGGCCGAGCTTGACGCGGCCTACGGCGCGGCGTCGTGGCGCGCGGCCTCGCAAGGCGGCGCCACGCAACGCCTGCTGGTTGACGGTGGCAAGGTGCGCTGGACGGTCACCTATCCCGCGGACCCGCCAAGCCAGGCGTTGTCGATCGGCAGCGCCAGCGGCGTAACGTGGCGCATCACCCCCCTGAAGGAGCAGCCATGACGACCTGGCTTGGCACCCCCGGCATCGTCTGCGCGCTGGGCGTTGGCGTGGACGCCGTCGGCCGCGCCGCGTTCGCGGGCGACACCAGCGGCATGCGCGCCCAGAATGGCTGGGTGAACGGCCGCACGCTGACGCTGGGCGCCGTCGACGGCGCGCTGCCGCCGGTGCCCCCGCAAATGCCCGCGCACCACCACAGCCGCAACAACCAATTGCTGCTTGCGGCGGCCCTCCAGATCGAGGACCGGCTGCGCGGCGCCATCGCCCGATACGGCGCCGCGCGCGTCGCGGTGGTGATGGGCACCAGCACGTCCGGCGTGAACGACAATGCGCCCGCATTCCGCCATCTGCGCGCGCATGGCGCCTGGCCGGACGACTACGACTACCGCAGGCAGGCCCTGTCCTCGCCCGCCGCCTTCCTCGCGGACTGGCTGGGCGTGACGGGGCCGGCCTACACCCTGTCCACCGCATGCACCTCCAGCGCCCGCGCCCTGCTGTCGGCGCGCAGGCTGCTGCAGCTGGGCCTGTGCGACGCGGTGATCTGCGGCGGCGCCGACACGCTCTGCCGCCTGACCATCAATGGCTTCGCGACGCTCGAAGCGGTGGACGAAGCGCTGTGCGCGCCCTTCTCGGCCCATCGCCGCGGCATCAACATCGGCGAAGCCGGCGTGCTGTTCCTGATGGAACGCGATCCGGCGGACGCCAACGCCGTGGCGCTCTTGGGCGGCGGCGCCAGCTCCGATGCGTGGCACATGTCCGCGCCCGACCCCACCGGCGAAGGCGCGCGCCGGGCCATGCAGTCCGCGCTGCAATCGGCGGACGTGGACGCCGCCAGCATTGGCTGGCTCAACCTGCACGGCACCGGCACACCGCACAATGACGCCATGGAAAGCCACGCCACGCACGCGGTGTTTCCGAACGGCGTGCCCTGCGCGTCGACCAAGGCGCTGACCGGCCACACGCTGGGCGCGGCCGGCGCTCTGGAAGCCGCATTGGCCTGGATCACGCTGTCCGCTGCCAACACGCACGGCGCGCTGATGCCCCATGTGTGGGATGGCCAACCGGATCCGGCGCTGCCCGCGCTGGACTTCAGCACGTCCGCGCACCGCTACCCGGCGGGCCGGCGGCGGCTCGCCATGAGCAACTCGTTCGCCTTCGGCGGCAACAATGCCAGCCTGGTGCTGGGAGGCCAGCCATGACGCCGTGGCCCATCGCCAGCCTGCTGCCGCACGCGGGCGACATGATCCTGCTCGACACGGTCATCCACCATGACGCGGACAGCCTCACCGCCCAGGCCGTCGTGCGCCCGGGCCCCTACTCGCTGCCCGACGGTTCCCTGCCGCCCTGGCTTGGCATGGAACTGATGGCGCAGGCCGTTGGCGCCTGGGCAGGTTGCCAGGCCCGCCAGGCCAACGAAGCCGTCAAGCTCGGCTTCCTGCTTGGCACGCGGCGCTACGAATGCCACGACGCATCGTTGCCCGCCGGCGCCGCCCTCACCATCCACGTCGAACGCGGCCTGATCGACGCCAGCGGCATGAGCGTCTTCGAATGCGAACTGCGCGAGGGCACGCGCGTGCTGGCCCAAGCCCGGCTCAACGTCTATCAGCCCAGCGACCCCAACACCCTTATGCAGGAACAAGCCCCCCAATGAGCGCCGACCCCATTCTCGTCACCGGCTCGAGCCGCGGCATCGGCCGCGCCATCGCGCTGGCCCTGGCCGACGCGGGCCACGACCTGGTGCTGCATTGCCGCCACCAGCGCGCGCAGGCCGAGGCCGTCCAGGCCGAGGTGCAGGCCCGTGGCCGCCAGGCCCGCATCCTTCAGTTCGACGTGGCCGACCGCGCGCAGTGCGCCGCGGTGCTGCAGGCAGACGTCGACGCGCATGGCGCGTATTACGGCGTCGTGCTCAATGCCGGCCTGACGCGCGATGGCGCGTTTCCCGCCCTGACGGGCGACGATTGGGACCAGGTGCTGCGGACCAACCTGGACGGTTTCTACAACGTGATGAGCCCGCTGGCGATGCCCATGATCCGCCGCCGCGCGGCGGGCCGCGTGGTGTGCATGACCTCGGTCTCCGGATTGGTCGGCAACCGCGGACAGGTCAACTACAGCGCCTCGAAGGCCGGCCTCATCGGCGCCGCCAAGGCGCTGGCCGTGGAACTGGCCAAACGCCAGATCACCGTGAACTGCGTGGCGCCCGGTCTGATCGATACGGACATGATCGACGAGCAGGTGCCGGTCGAGGAAATCCTGAAGGCCATCCCGGCGCAGCGCATGGGCCGGCCCGAAGAGGTGGCCGCGACCGTGGCGTTCCTGATGTCGCCCGGCGCCGCGTACATCACGCGCCAGGTCATCGCCGTGAACGGAGGGCTTTGCTGATGAAACGCGTCGTCGTCACCGGCATGGCCGGCATCAGCGCCCTGGGATCCGAATGGCAAGCCATCCAGCAGGCTTTCCAGGAGGGCCGCAGCGCCATTCGCGTCATGCCCGACTGGTCGCGCTACACGGAACTGAACACCCGTCTGGGCGGCCCGGTCGAAAACTTCCAGCCGCCCTCGCACTGGACGCGCAAGCAGCTGCGCAGCATGGGCCGGGTGTCGCAGCTGGCGGTGCGCGCCGCCGAAAACGCCCTGGCCGACGCCGGCCTGCTGGGCGAGCGCAGCATCACCGACGGGCGCATGGGCGTGGCCTGCGGATCGTCGGTCGGCAGCACCGCGGAAATCCGCGCCTTCGGCAACATGCTGCTGAACGGCGTGACGGATGACCTGAACGCCAATTCCTACGTGCGCATGATGCCGCACACCACCGCGGCCAACATCGGCATCTTCTTCGAACTGAAGGGCCGGATCATCCCGACCTCCAGCGCCTGCACGTCCGGCAGCCAAGGCATCGGCTACGCCTACGAGGCCATCCGCTACGGCCGTCAGGACCTGATGCTGGCGGGCGGCGCCGAAGAACTGTGCCCCAGCGAAGCGCTGGTGTTCGACGCGCTGTACGCAACCAGCCAGATGAACGACACGCCGGAATTGACGCCCCGCCCCTACGACCGCGACCGCGACGGACTGGTCATCGGCGAAGGCAGCGGCATGCTGGTCCTCGAATCGCTGGAACACGCCCAGGCCCGCGGCGCGCGCATCCACGCGGAGATCGTGGGCTTTGGCAGCAATTCGGACGGCACGCACATCACCCGGCCCGAGGCGGCCACCATGCGCATCGCGATGGAGATGGCGCTGGCCGACGCCGGCCTGCCGCCCGAGGCAATCGGCTACGTGAACGGCCACGGCACCGCGACCGAACAGGGCGACGTGGCCGAAACGCAAGCGACTTCCGGCCTTTTTGGCAGCCGCATGCCGATCAGCTCGCAGAAAAGCTACCTGGGCCACACGCTGGGCGCCTGCGGCGCGCTGGAATCGTGGTTCAGCATCGAGATGCAGAGGAACGACTGGTACGCGCCCACGCTGAATCTGCAGAATGTCGATCCGCTATGCGGTGAGCTCGACTATCTGGACGGAGACGGCAGGCGCATGAGCAACGAATACGTGATGAACAACAACTTCGCATTCGGCGGCATCAACACGTCCCTGATCTTCAAGCGCTGGCCCTGACGCGGGCCAGCGCCGCTGGTACCGCTTCCCCGCTTTCCCGCTTTTCCAACGTCTCATCTAGGAATGCAAGTCATGACCCTCCATTGCAAGCTCGCTGGCGCGCTGGCTGTGTCGTTTGCCCTGACCGCCCCGGTCCTGGCCGCAGATCGCACCGTCCACCTGCCCCTCGCGGCCGCCATCAAGGCCGCGCAGGACGCCGGCAAGATCGACGGCAGCGTCAGGTTCTACCTGGCCGGTACGGGGCCCAAGGGCAAGGTGCTGGAGGCCGGCGTGGTCACCAACCGCAAGACGAACGCCTTTGCCAAGAAGGACGAAGAGGCTTGCGTGTGGGTGGCCCAGTCCGCCGTGATCGCGCTGCATGAAGCCGCGAAGAAGGCCGGCGCCAATGCCGTCACCAATATCGTCAGCTACTACCGCAAGAACGAATACCGCAGCACCACCGATTACGAGTGCCACGCTGGCGCCATGGTGGCGGGCGTCGCGCTGCGCGGCGACCTCGCCACGGTGAAGTAAGCGGAAGGGGCCTGGGCCGCCCGGTGCGCCCCGGCCCGGTTTACACTTCCCGATTACCGCAACACCACAAAGGTTTACCGATGAGCACTGCTACGCTCAAGACCCGCCTGTCCGACGCCGTCAAGGACGCGATGCGCGCCAAGGCCACCGAGCGCCTGACCACGCTGCGATTCCTGCTGGCTGCCGTCAAGCAGAAGGAAGTGGACGAACGCCGCGATCTGTCCGACGCCGAAATCACCGCCATCATCGAAAAGCAGGTCAAGCAGCGCCGCGAGTCGATCGCCGCGTTCGAGCAGGCTGGCCGCACGGAAACCGCCGAGCAGGAAAAGGGCGAACTCGCCGTGCTGCAGGAATTCCTGCCCCAGGCCGCGACGCCCGAGGAAGTGGCCGCCGCCATCGACGCCGCGCTGGCGGAAGTGGCCGCGCAAGGCGTGACGGGCGCGCCCGCGATGGGCAAGGTGATGGCGATCCTCAAGCAGAACCTGGCCGGCCGCGCCGACATGACCGCGCTGTCGCAGCAGGTCAAGGCCCGCCTCGCGAGCTAAAACGCTCCCCCAAACAGATCCGGCTGGCGCGACTGCTCCGCCGGATCTGCGAAGTTGCTCATGCCCACGCCCGCCAGCCGGTACAGCGTGTCTGGCGGCAGTTCGACCCGTTCGCATAGCAGCCGTGCCAGCGCGGCCAGTTCCAGGGCGGATGCGGGCGGCTGGGCGCAGGTCTGGCTGCGCGTCAGGATGCGGAAGCGGTCGGTCTTGAGCTTGAGCACCACCGTGCGTCCCAAGGCGCCCTTCTTCAGCGCCTGATCCCACACTTTTTCCGCCATGCGGTCCAGCGCGTCTCCCACGGCGTCCAGCCGGACATCGTTGGAAAACGTGGTTTCCGCGGACACCTGTTGCAGCGGCTGGTCCGTCTGCACCTCGCGTTCGTCGATGCCGCGCGCCAGTTCATACAGGCGCCGGCCGTAGCGGCCAAAATAGTGTTCCAGTTCCTGCGCGCTGTGCGTCGCCAGGTCGCCCACCGTCTGGATTCCAAGCTGCTCCAGCCGCGCCTGCGTAACCTTGCCCACGCCCGGCACCTTGCGCACCGGCAACGGTTCCAGAAACGCCAGCACCTTGTTGGGCCGCACGACGAACAGCCCATCGGGCTTGTTCCAGTCAGACGCGATCTTGGCCAGGAACTTGTTTGGCGCCACGCCTGCAGACGCGGTCAGGCCGGTTTCCTCGCGGATCTGCTGACGGATGACCTGCGCCACCTCGGTGGCCGACGGCAGCCCGCATTTGTTGACCGTGACGTCCAGGTAGGCCTCGTCCAGCGACAAGGGTTCGATCAGGTCGGTATGACGGGCGAAGATCTGCCGCACCTGGCGCGACACGTCGCGGTATCGGTTGAAATCGGGCGGCACGTAGATCGCGTGCGGGCACAGACGTTCGGCCTTGATGGCCGACATCGCGGAATGAATGCCGTAGCGCCGCGCCTCGTACGAGGCCGCGCACACCACCGAGCGCGGTCCCGTCCAGGCCACAACCACCGGCTTGCCGCGCAGGTCGGGGTTGTCGCGCTGCTCCACGGACGCATAGAAAGCATCCATGTCCACATGCACGATCTTGCGCGCGGACTGCGCGGGCGCCTGCCCCGTCATGGCCTCAATCCCGTGGCAAAAACATATATTATGACCGGCGACAATTTGCTATCCCTTCTTGCCCCCGACGGATCCATGACTGCACCCGCCCGCGCCAATACCGACTACTTCGGCCTGACCATTCCTTTCATGAGTTTCATCGGCCTGGTGCCGGAAAGCATCGCGCCCGCCTACGCCCGCACGACGCTGCCGTGGCGCGAAGACTTGACCAATAGCCGCGGCGATGTGCATGGCGGCACGCTGATGAGCGTGCTGGACTTCACCCTGAGCGCCGCCGCCCGTGGCTCGGCTGACGCCACCGAAGGCATGGCCACCATCGACATGAACACCACGTTCCTGTCGCCCGCCACCGGCGATCTGGTCATCGAGGCGCGCTGCCTGCGCCGCGGCGCCTCCATCGCCTTCTGCGAGGGCGACATCCGCCGCGCTGACGGCGAACTGGTGGCGCGCGCCACCGCCACCTTCAAGATCATCCGCCGCCGTCCGGGCGGCGACTGAAGATCCTATCGGGGCCTTCCCATCCGGGCCTGCCCTATCTCGGCAGGTCGCGCGACGGCTTGACGGGCGGGCGCGGATCCAGCGGCATGTACGTGCTGCACGACACCAGCCCGTAGTACACCGCGTCCTGCATGGCGCGCATCGCGGCGGCGTCCCACGTGCCCTTGCCCCACATCACGACGCGCACGTCCGTGGACTTCGGGCCCAACGACTTCAGGTCCACGCGCGACATTTCGCGATCAGAGTACGGCGCCAGCACGCGGACCACACCGGTTTGCGCGCTTTCGTTCAGGTCGGACACGACGCGGTAGGCGTTGTCGGTGCTGCGCAGGCAGGCGTTGGACTGGCGGATAACCGCATCGTAGGCGTCCTTGAACGCCACCGGCGCCTTGAACTCACTGTGCGGCGACGCGCTGTCCTGCGAAATGCCGAGCGAGCAGCCGGCCAGCCCCAGGGCCAGCGCCGAGGCCGCGACCAGATTCCTGTACATGTAAATCTCCAGAAGAATTGCCGCGATTATCCCGCAAACCGCCTGGCGGCATAAGTGGGGCCGGTTCGACACCCCTCGCGCGGCTATGGCATTATCGATCCGCCATTGCAACGCGGATCGACATCACGGAGGTTTCCCTTGTTCTCATTCCTGCGCACCGTCCTGGCGGCCGGCATTGTCGGCGCCTCACTGGGTGCCTGCGCCACGCAGCCGCCTCCCCGCGCCTATCCCCTGAAAGATTTCTTCCGCAATCCGGATCGCGGCTTTTTCCGGCTGTCGGATGACGGCCAGACGCTGTCGTTCATGCAGCCGACCAGCGTGGACGGCAACCCGGCCCGCATGAACATCTACGTGCAGCCCCTGCAAGGCAGCGAGCTCGTCGGCGAGCCGCGCCAACTGACCCGCGAGACCGCGCGCGACATCAGCGCCTACTTCTGGAAAGGCGCGGACGTGGTGCTGTACCAGAAGGACTTTGGCGGTGACGAGAACTTCCACGTCCTGGCCGTCAATGCCAAGACCGGCACGATCACCGACCTGACGCCCTATGAGGGCGTGCGCGCCGGCATCGAAGACGACCTGGAAGACGATCCCGACCACGTGCTGATCAGCCACAACCACCGCGACCCGGAAGTCTTCGACGTCTACCGCGTCAACGTCCACACCGGCGCGGCCGTGCTGGTGGCGCAGAACCCGGGCAACATCGTCGGCTGGCAGACCGACCACGCCGGCAAGGTGCGCGCCGCCGTCGCCAGCGACGGGCTGAACACCACCCTGCTCTACCGCGACGACGAAGCCTCCGATTTCCGCCCCCTCATCACCACCGATTACCGCACCAGCGTCAGCCCCGCGTTCTTCACGTTCGACGACAAGAAGTTCTACGCGCTCAGCAACCGCGGCCGCGACAAGCTTTCGCTGGTCGTCATTGACCCCGCCACGCCGGACGTTGAAGACGTCATCTTCACCCCCGATGCGGTCGACCTGGACGGCGCGGCATTCTCGCGCAAGCGCCGCGTGCTGACTGTCGCGTCCTACCAGACCGACAAACCGCAATACAAGTTCTTCGACGCCGAAACCGAAGCGCTGTACAAAACCCTGGCCGAGCGCCTGCCCGGCTACGACGTTGTCCTGCAGGGCGGCAACCGCGATGAAAACAAATTCATCGTCGCGGCCTATAACGACCGCACGCCCGGCGCGCGCTACATCTATGACGCGGTGGCCGGCACGCTCACTAAGCTGGCGGAGCTGAATCCCGCGATCCCCGAGGCCGACATGTCGCGGGTGCAGCCCATCAGCTACCAAAGCCGCGACGGCCGCACCATCCACGGCTACCTGACGCTGCCCGCGGGCCGCGCGCCCAAGAACCTGGCTTGCATCGTCAACCCGCACGGCGGCCCGTGGGCCCGCGACGGCTGGGGCTACAACCCCGAAGTGCAATTCCTGGCCAACCGCGGATTCTGCGTGCTGCAGATGAACTTTCGCGGGTCCACCGGCTACGGCCGCGACTTCTGGGAAGCCGGCTTTGGGCAATGGGGCTTGAAGATGCAGGACGACATCACCGATGGCGTAGCGTGGCTGGTCGAGCAAGGCATCGCCGACCCCAAACGCATCGGCATCTACGGCGCCAGCTATGGCGGCTACGCCACGCTGGCCGGAGTGGCCTTCACGCCGGACCTGTACGCCGCGGCGGTCGACTACGTGGGCGTGTCCAACCTTTTCACGTTCATGAAGTCGATTCCGCCTTACTGGAAGCCGATGCTGGACAAGATGCAGGACATGGTGGGCGACCCGGTGCGCGATCGCGACCGCCTGACGGCCACGTCGCCGGCGCTGCACGCGGATAAGATCCGCACGCCGCTATTCGTGGCGCAAGGCGCCAAGGATCCCCGCGTGAACAAGGACGAGAGCGATCAGATGGTGTCGGCGCTCAAGGCTCGCGGCGTCGATGTGGAATACATGGTCAAGGACAACGAAGGCCACGGCTTCCACAACGACGAGAACAAGTTCGAGTTCTACGAGGCCATGGAGAAGTTCCTGACGGAACACCTCAAGCCGTAGTGCCCGCGGCTTCGGCCTCCAGGGCATTCGTGGCGGCGGCCGGCTGGCCGCCGCCTGCCCGAACCATCCCCCGGCCGCTCCAGGCCATTTCCACCCGGTCGCGCCCCTGTTCCTTGGCCCGATACAGCGCCACGTCGGCCCGCGCCAGGATCACGTCGGCGCTATCGCCGGGCTGGTAGGACGCCAGCCCCCCGCTCGTGGTCATCTGCACTTCCAACCCCTGCAGGTAAAGCGGCATGTCGCGCAAGGCGTCGCAGACGCGCTGCGCTTGCACCAGCGCGCTCGCCGGATCACAGTCGTACATCAGCAGCACGAATTCCTCGCCGCCCATGCGTCCGAAGCGGTCGCTCGACCGGACCGCGTTCTGCACCACGCGCGCGAAGTGCCGCAACGCGGTGTCGCCGCCCGCGTGCCCATAGCGGTCGTTGATCGATTTGAAATGGTCGATGTCCAGCACCAGCACCGCCAGCTTCCCGCCGCTGCGCTCGCAGCGTTGCAGCTCGCGTTCCAGCTCGTCCAGGATGCTGCGCCGCGAGTAGGCCTGCGTCAGGCTGTCGAACGTCAGCGCGGCCTGCATCTTTTCCGCCTGGCTGGACTGGATCATAAAGAGCAGCGCCAGAAACAGCCCCGGCACCGTGACCGAGCCGCACACGATGAAGAACAGGCCCCACGCCGACGGCTGCAACAGCGACACCGGCGCTTCCACTCCCGCGCCGTAGACATACACGCGCAGCGCGTGCAATCCCACCAGCCCGAAGAAGGCCAGCAGCAGGTAGAGCACGACGCCTTTGGTCTGGATGCGCCGCCGCTGCCGGAAGATGACCCAGCCCGTTGCCGCCATCAGCACGCAGGTGTAGCCGGAATACAGCATCATTCGCGACAGCAGACTGTCGTTGCGATACAGCAGCAGCGCAAAGCCAAACGTGCACAGCGAGCACAACACGGTCGTGCGCAGGATGTGCGGATGCAAGCCGAAGAACTGGCGCACGCCGATGTACACCAGCGCGGCGGACACGGCCCAGGCCGCGTTGGACACCATCACATAGGCCGCGGGCGGCATCATTTCGGCGCACGCGTAGGCCAGCATCGACAGCACGGCCAGCGCATTGGCCGCCATGAACGCTGGCACGCCTTCGACGCCGCGGCCATGAAATGGCAGCAGCAGCGGCAACGCAAGCGCCGTGGCGAGTCCCCACATCAGGAAAAACAAGCTAGTCGTCATGGTTGTTCCGGCTCAGGCCTTCTGGGCCTGCCCCGCCGTTGGGAATTGCAGTTGCACTGGGTTCGCAATCGATAACGCGTTACACGTCAGCATTTTTGATGCTTTTTGTTACCAGAACGACAAAATGACCCACTGCGCGATTGCCCATCGAGGCAACGCGCGCCTGTTCGTTCAGAACCTTTACTGCCCGCGCCAAGACGATCGCACGGCCTGCGACGAAAGAATACGCCAAGGCGCCCGCGCCGTGACGTTCCCTTTGCAGTAATTGACAGTTAACTTACGCAAATATCCGTAAAGTTCCATGCGTCGACGGCCCAGCCGTAAGCGCCGCGACCACGCCCCGCGGGCGTGGCGCGTACGTTTGGCGCCCCCACTCCTGCGATCCTCGCGGGCGCCCCTACACGCGCCGCATTTTCGGCAACAGGATGGCCACGACGCCCAGCAGCGGCAGATAGGCGCATAGCTGATAGACATGGCCAATGCTGGTGGCGTCGGCCAGCCGGCCCAGCACCGCTGCGCCCAGGCCGCCCATGCCGAACGCAAAGCCGAAGAACAGCCCCGCGATCATCCCCACCTTGCCCGGCACCAGTTCCTGGGCATAGACCACGATCGCCGAAAACGCCGAGGCCAGCACCACGCCGATGATGACCACCAGCACGCCCGTCCAGAACAGGTTCGCGTGCGGCAGCATCAGCGTGAAAGGCGCCACGCCCAGGATCGACACCCAGATCACGATCTTGCGGC
>JAEYVD010000502.1 GCA_023432075.1 Pseudomonadota bacterium
CCGAACGACCACTCTCAGTGCCCTTCAAACACTCCTGCACCACCTTTAACTTGAACTGCTCGTTGTACTTCGCCATGTAAAAACCCCCGAAGGTTGGATCAATGTCCAACTCTCGGGGGTCAGTTCAGGTCTGGCGTTTTTGTTTGGTCCGCTGACAGAGGCGCTACGTGCGTCACGCCGTTGCAATCGGCGTAACGGGTGAGCCGATCGCATGCGGCAGGCGCAGCGGGGGCGCGGTCAGCATGAAGTGGTGCCGGCCGTTGGCATGCAGGAATTCCGCCAGATCCTTCAAATACCAAAGCTCGGCCAGCGGCAGGCCCAGCTTGAACAGGCAATGGTGATGCAGCGGCAGCATGGGACGGGCGCCGGACTTTTCGCGGGCGGGGTAGGCCTCGACCGCGTAGTTGTCGGCGCAGATGGCGGCGATGCCGCTGTCGGTGATCCATTGCAACAGCGCGTCGTCGGTGCCGTCCAGCGCGGCGCCGTAGGTGTGCAGCACCTCGGGGTCCGGGGTGCCGTTCATGGCCACCACGGCTTCGGCGTAGCCGGTGCGCAGCACCAGCATGTCGCCGGGCTCCACGGCGATGCCGTCCGCGTCCAGCACGTGCATCAGCTCGGCATGGCCGATCAGCGTGCGCCCCGGGCCGTAATGGCGGAACAGGTCCACCAGCACCCCGCGGCCCTGCATGCCCTTCTGCGCCAGATGCTCGACGCCCAGCTTCAGCGCGGCGGACGGGCCGCCGCTGTTGCAGCCGCAGCCGGTGTGGTCGCCGTCGGCGGGGCCCACAACGTCCACGCCGGCCTGAAAGCCGTTGTAGTAGCGCAGTTCCGGCGTGCCGTCGTCATCGGCGTCAAACAGAGCGCCCACGTGCGCCAGCGCGTCCCACTGCGTCGAATACTGCATGGACAGCAGCACCTGGTCGTCGCTCAGCACATCCAGCGCGTCCGGATTGACGTTCTTGAGCGGGAAGTTCAGGTACGGCGTGTCCTTGAGCTTCGTGGGGCTCAGCTGCGGCGGATGGCGGCGCGGGTTGAGCACGTTGCCGCCCGGCAGGTCCAGTGGCAGGGACAGGCAGAAGGTCTTGCCGGCGCGGATCTCGCGCGCGCCTTTCAGGACCTGCTCTTCGGTGATGAGGTTCAGGCGCCCGAGTTGGTCGTCGGGCCCGAAGTCCCCCCAGTTGGAGCCTTCGGGCCGGTGCTTCCAGCGTTGCATGCGGCTCACCCCCTCAGGAAGTCGACGACCACGCGGGTGAAGGCTTCCGGTTGCTCCCAGTTCGAGATGTGGGAGGTGTTCAGTTCGACATAGCGCGCGCCGGGAATGGCGGCGGCCAGTTCCTGGCCTTGCGCGGGCGTGGCGGCCAGGTCGTGCGTGCTGCTGATGACGAGTGTGGGCGCGGTGATCGAAGACACCTGTTCGCGGAAGTCGGCGTCGCGCAGCGCGGCGCAGTTGCCCGAGTAGCCTGCGTCGGGCGTGCGGCGCAGCATGTCGATCAGGACCTGCGTGAGGCCGGGGTCGGCGGCGCGGTAGCCGTCGGTCAGCCAGCGCTCGACCAGCGTGGGGGCCATTTTTTCCAGCGTCTGCTCAGCGACGGCGGCGATGCGGGCGCTCCAGCCTTCCGTCGAACCGATGCGCGCGGCGGTGTTGCACAGGACCAGCTTGCCGACGAGTTCGGGGCGCGCCAGCGCCAGCCACAGGCCGGTCGGGCCGCCCATCGACAGGCCGCAGAAGTGCGCGCGCTTGATGTCCAGGTGCGCCAGCAGTTCGGCGACGTCGTTGCCCAGCTGCTCGAAGCTGTATTCGCCTTCGGGGACCGAGGACTTGCCGTGGCCGCGGGTGTCGTAGCGCAGCACGCGGAAGTGGCGGGTCAGTTCGGGGATCTGGCGGGCCCACATGTCGGCGCAGGTGCCCAGCGAATTGGAGAGCACGAGCACCGGCGCGTCGGCGGGGCCATCGATGACGTAGAACAGCCGTGCCTGGCTGAGATCGGCATAAGACATGTGGGATTCCTTCCGGGAAAGCCGCGGCCGCGCGGCGTTGACGGCGGCCGCGCGGGGATTACAGGTGGCAGACGCCGTCGACGTAGGCTTTGCGCCAGCGGGTGATGGTCACGCGGTCGAACAGGTCGGCCTGCGCGAACGGGTCGGCATCGATGAACTGCTGCGCGGCTTCGCGCGTGTCGACGTCGACGATGTACAGGCCGCCGCCGGCATCCTTGCCGTCATCCTGCAGCTTGGCGCCGCACGCCAAGAGGAGCTGCTTGTTGGCGTCCAGGTATTCCAGGTGTTTGGCGCGGTGTTGCTGGCGCATGTCCTGGTGGTTGGGCTTGTCGAAGGTTTCGATGATGTAGGGCATGCGAGGCTCCTGTCAGATCGCCGAGGGATGGCGCGCGAGCGCCGTGACTTCGATATCCATGTACGGGAAAAGCGGCAGGGACGACAGCAGCGCATGCAGTTCGTCGTTGCTTTCGACGTCGAAGATGCTGACGTTGGCGTAGCGGCCGAC
>JAEYVD010000584.1 GCA_023432075.1 Pseudomonadota bacterium
GTTGTCGTGCTTATGATGTTTTTTGATGTGCCACAAAACCGCCTAAGCCGTGCGGCAGAATGGACAATAGTGAATAGGCGGTATCATCGTCAAATCTTATTCATGATGGTTTTTGATGTGAATAAAACCGCCTCCACCCGTGGACTTGCCCGCCTGGCCGATGTGGCCGCCCGCGCCGGCGTGTCCACCGCCACCGCCGACCGCGTGCTCAATCGCCGTCCGGGCGTGCGCCCGGCCACCGCGCAAAAGGTCTTCAAGGCGGCCATCGATCTGGACTACCTGCCGGACGAAGCCGCGTACGCGGCGGCCGCGCCCGAGCCCATGCGGCTGGTGTTCCTGCTGCCGCGCGGCAGCAACCGTTACTTGCGCATGCTGGGCGACACCGTCAACTTTGCGCACGAGCACTTTGCGCCGCTGAACGCCAAGTGCCACGTCGAGTACGTGGAAAGCTTCAATCCCGACGCGCTGGCGCAGGCGCTGGCCAAACACGGCAAGCGCGCCGATGGAATCGCATTCATGGCGCTGGAACATCCGGTGGTGCGCGAGGCCGTCAACGCGCTGGCGCAGCAGGGCGTGCCCACGGTGACGCTGATTTCCGACATCGCCAACAGCGCCCGCACGGCGTACGTGGGGTTGGACAACCGCGCGGCGGGGCGCACGGCCGGCTACCTGATCGCGCGCTTCATCGGCTTGCGCGCGGCGCATGTCGCGCTGATCGCGGGATCGCGGCACTACCGCGCCCATGAAGAGCGCGAGAGCGGATTTCTGCAGCTGTATGCCGAACAGTTTCAGGCGATGCAGGTGGTGGACCTGCGTGAAGGCTATGACGATGCGCAGCGCAACTACGAGCAGACGCGCCAGTTGCTGGAGCAGTATCCGCAGCTTGCCGGCATCTACAACATTGGCGGCGCATCGGACGGCGTGGCCCGGGCGTTGAAAGAGGCAGGGCAGCAGCATCGCGTGGTTTTCATCGGGCATGGGTTGACGCCCGACACGCGTGCCCTCTTGATCGACGGCACGATGGACGCCGTCATCACGCAAAGCCCCATGGAAGCGCTGATGAGCTGCGTGCGCATTTTCAGCAATTTGCGGGATAAACGCAGCGCGATGAACGGGGTGGAATTGGCGCGCAGCCAGGTGATATTTCGGGAAAACTTGCCGTAGGGGCTGCTGCGCGGGTCGGCGGGTGTCTCAGGTGCGCCGGTGTCTGACACCCTTGGGGCACATCCGTGGTGCGGCGACCGTCCCCCCAGGGTGTCAGACACCTAGTCTTTACACGTCAGATTCACGCGCGCCTGCATTTGCGCCGATCGGCGAGTCCCGGGCGTATGATTTCGGCTATGGGCTCGCACCCAGTGCGGCAGCGGCGGGGCATGCCGCTGCCTACTTCAACGGATGGTTCCTCTACAACGGTTGCCCGGCGCCCGCCGGACGACAGCCGGGAGGGCGCTGCGCCATGGACCAGACAGCCGGCCGCCAGGAAGCTCCCGCCTCTTGCGAGGCGGAGCTTGCCGCGCGTTTACCGGCGGGTAATCACGATTTCCATGTACTCGCTGGGCACCACCACCGCCGTGTCGCCGGAGCGGTTGAAGCGGTCGATCTGAGCGGTGATGTCGGTCGTCAGCGCCGTCTGCGCCGCGGGGTCCAGCGCGCCGAACGCCTTGAGCATCGGGCCGTAGTAGGTCTTGAAGACCTGCATCCAGTGCTCGGGCGAGCGGTAGCGGAATACGAAGTGACGTGGTTCGCACGTGATCGATGCGGCCTGCGGCCCGAACATTTCTTCGATGCGCGCCTTGGTGCCCCACAGCGCGGGGGATTTGACGCCGGCGGGCGGGGGCAGGTGCTTGCCGATGGTCTTGAAGATCTGGCCGATGAAGCCGTCGGGCGTCCAGTTTGCGAGGCCGATCTTGCCGCCGTGCTTGCACACGCGCATCAGCTCGGCGGCGGCCTTGTCCTGGTCGGCCGTGAACATGACGCCGAAGGTCGACATCACGACATCGAACGAGGCGTCTGGGAAGGGCAGCGCCTCGGCATCGGCTTCCTGGAATTCGACCTTCAGGCGCTCGGCGGCGGCGCGTTCGCGACCGCGGCTCAGCAGCGCGGGCACATAGTCGGTCGAGGTCACGTCGCACCAGCGGCGGGCGGCGGCCAGCGTCGCATTGCCGTTGCCGGCGGCAACGTCCAGCACCTTCTGGCCGGCGCGGACATCCAGGGCTTCGCAAAGCTGTTCTCCTACGATCTGCAGCGTGGTGCCGACGACGGCGTAGTCCCCGGAGGACCAGGTGCCTTGCTGGCGGGTCTTCAAGGCAGCCAGGTCGGGCTGTGCGGTTTCGCGCACGTCGCTGGTGGCAAGGGAGGAAATGGACATGGTGAGTCTCCGTTGGTGCTTGGGGTGCGCGACGGCATCCGTGGCCAGCGCGCCGGGGTGGTGCAACCAGCGCCGCGACGATGTTCGCGTGCCGTGCGCCCCGGAAACCACGATACGAACGGGACGTGGAGGCGGGCGTGGTAGCGGGCGTGGAATCCGCCGTGGATTCGTCCGGCGTGGATTCGTCCGGCGCGGGCATCCACGTGCACATGCTGGGGCCGATGCGCATCAGCCGGGGCGGCGCTCCGCTTGCGCTGCCGCCATCACGCAAGCTGCGGGCGCTGATCGCGTACCTGGCGCTGGCCCCGAACGCCGTGATGCGCTCGCACCTGTGCGAACTGCTGTGGGACATTCCGAACGATCCCCGCAGCGAACTGCGCTGGTGCCTGAGCAAGGCGCGGGGCCTGCTGGACGAGCCCGGGCGCCGCCGGGTCGAGACGATGCAGGACGCGGTGCGCCTGGACCTGTCCGACTGCCGCGTCGACGTCATCGATATCGGCGCGGCCATGCAGGCGGGTATACGCAAGGCCAGCCTGGAGCGTCTGCGCGCGCTTGCGGCCATGTTCGCGGGCGACTTCCTGGAAGGCCTGGAGATTGGCCGCAGCCCGTTCTTTCACAGCTGGCTCACTGCGCAGCGGCGGCGGCTGCGGGCCTGTCACACGGCCGTGCTGGCGCATCATGCCGTTCTTCTGCCCGAGGGGTCGGAGGAACGGTTTGCCTGCCTGGACAAGTGGCTCGCGCTCGTGCCGTTCGATCCGCAAGCCCATGAACTGAAGCTGGACGCCTTGGGACTGCGCGGGCAATGGCGTGAAGGCGAGGAGCATCTGGCCGCGGCCGTGCGCGCCTTCGAGGCCGAGGGGCTGGATGGGCGGC
>JAEYVD010000800.1 GCA_023432075.1 Pseudomonadota bacterium
GGCGGATAATCCGCATTCGGAGGACACGCCCATGCTCATCGACACGCATTGCCATCTGGACGCCGCTGAATTCGACGCCGACCGCACCGAGGTCGCGGACCACGCCGCCCGCGCGGACGTCCAGGCCATCGTGATTCCGGCCATCGAACGGGCCAACTTCGCCATCGTGCGTGACCTGGCCGCCAGCATCGCCGGCGGCGCCTACGCGCTGGGCATTCATCCCTTGTACGTCCAACGCGCCGACGACGCCGATCTGGACGCGTTGCGCGAGGCGATCAAGGCATCGCTTGGCGATCCGCGCTTCGTCGCCATCGGCGAAATCGGACTGGATTTCTTCGTGCCGGAAATTGCGTCCGGCGCGCCGCGCGAGCGCCAGGAGCGCTTCTACGCCGCGCAGCTGGACATGGCCGTCGAATTTGGCCTGCCGGTGCTGCTGCACGTGCGCAAATCCCAGGACATCCTGCTGAAATACCTGCGCCGCCATCCGCGCATCGGCGGCATTGCGCACGCGTTCAATGGCAGCGCCCAGCAGGCGCAGGCCTTCATCGATCATGGATTTGCCCTGGGAATGGGCGGCGCGATGACGTTCGAGCGCGCGCTGCAAATTCGCCGGCACGCGGTGGACGTCGGGCTGGAGCATCTGGTGCTAGAGACCGACGCGCCCGACATTCCGCCCGCCTGGCTGCACGAGCCAAACCGCCGCAATCGTCCCGGCGAACTGGCACGTATTGCCGAGGTGCTGGCGGACCTGCGCGGCATCACGCCGGGGCAGGTGGCGCACGCGACGACCGCAAATGCCATGCGGGTGTTGCCCAGGCTGCCCGCAGCCATTCTGGCCGACGCGGACTGACCGCCACGTCCTCGACCTGGGCGCCGTGCCCGTCGTCTTACGCTGGCGTCGTCAGCAGCGGCAGGTCCATGCGCACGCTCAGTCCCTGTGGCGCCACGTTGCGGGCCGATATCGTTCCCTTGTGCGCGGCGATCGCGGCTTGCGCGATCGACAGGCCCAGCCCCGCGCCGCCGCCTGACGCGTTGGCGGCCGATCCCGCGCGATAGAAGGGCTCGAACAACGACGCGAGTTCCTGCGTGGCGACGCCCGGACCGCGGTCTTCGATTTCAAGGCTGGCCTCGGTGGCGCTGGTCAGCAAGCATACGCGGATGACGCTTTCGGCGGGCGCGAAGCGCAGGGCGTTGCGCAGCACGTTCTCGATCGCGCTGGCCAGGCTGGCGCGGTCGCCGGCGATCAGGATGGGCGCCGGTGTTTCCCAATCGATGCGCAGGCGCCGGCCCGCCGCCTCGTAGCGCGCGTCGTCCACCACGCCCGATACGACTTCCGACAGATCCAGCGGTTCGGTGGGCACGGGCAGCGCGCCCACGCGGGCAAGCCGCAAAGTGTTGCCCACCAGCGCGTCCAGGCGTTCGCATTCGCGTTCGATGCGGTCCAGCTGCAGATCGCGCCGTTCGTCGTTGCGCCGCGCCAGTTCCGAGGCCAGGCGCAGGCGCGCAAGCGGCGACCGCAGTTCGTGCGCGACGTTGTGCAGGAGCTGCTCGCGCGTATCGACCAGCGCCTTCAGGCGCACGGCCATCGCATCGAAGTCGCGCGCCAAGAGGCCGAGTTCGTCCTTGCGCGTGGCGAGCTTTGCCGGGGTGTGCGTGTCCAGGCGTCCCGCGGCCAGGGCATGCGTGGCCTGGCGCAGTTGCGCGAGCGGTGCGGTGATGTGGCGCGTCAACGCCCAGCAGAAGGGGGCGGTGACCGCCAGCGCGAACAGCAGCAGCGCGAGCGCGACGGGCGACAACGCCAGCACCTCCCAGCGCGATGAGTCAAAGGGCAGGAACAGCATCAGCATTTCCGAGCCGTCCGGCAGCATCAGGATCTGAGGCTCCCACCAGGACACTCGCTCGCCGGCGGGATCGGCCGGCGCGTAGTCGGACTGCGGCGCGCGGTCGGGTCCCGCGCGATACGCCACCAGCCAGTCATGCAGACGTGTGGGCAGGCGCCTGCCCAGGATGTCCCGGTCCTGCGCGTCCATGATGTAGATCTTCAGGGCCGAGTAGTTGTCGTCCATCGCCCCGACCCAGCGCGCCAGGCCTTCCTCGCCTTGCGTGCGCGCCACCTGCGCGGCGTCGCGCGTGAGGTTGCCCGGGTTCAGGCCATCCAAGGAATTGAAGCGGTACCAGGCCACGCTGGCGGTCAGCACCATGCCGCAGACCAGAATGACCGCCATGGCGCCCCAGAACGTCAAAAACGCGCGCCAGAAGAGCGAGCGGGCCGGCAGCAGCGTCATCACGCGGCGCCCGCCAGCACGTAGCCAAGACCGCGCAGATTCCGGATCGACAGCGTCTCGGCGTGTTGATCCAGGCGCAGCTTCTTGCGCAGGCTGCTGATGTGCGTGTCGATGCTGCGGTCGTACCGGTCCGGCGCGCGGCCCAGTGCGTACAAGCCGATCTGGTCGCGTGCGATCACCTGGCCGGGCGCCCGCATGAGGATTTCCAGAATGCGCTGCTCGGCGCCGGTCAACATGACCTCGTCCTCGCCCAGGCGTGCGCGGCCCGTGGCCGGGTCCAGCGAGAGCGCGCCCAGGCTCAGCGACGGGCTGGCGGGGGCGGGGGCCTGCTCGAAGCGGCGCAGCACTGCCGTGATGCGCGCCTTCAGTTCGCGCGGGCTGAACGGCTTGGCCAGGTAATCGTCGGCGCCGAATTCCAGCCCCAGCACGCGGTCGGTCTCGCCGCCGTGCGCCGTGAACATGATGACGGGCCGGCGCGAGCGCTGGCGATAGTGCTTGAGCACGTCCAGGCCGTTGCCGTCGGGCAGCATGAGGTCCAGCAGGACGAGGTCAAAGTCGTCCTGCGCCAGCAGGGTCTGGCCTTGCAAGCGGGTGTGGGCCAGCGTGAGCTGGCACTGATTCGGTTCCAGGTATTCGCGCAGCATCTGCGCCAGCTCGACGTCGTCGTCGATGAGCAGGATGCGGCGCGCCACCGCTGAATGATTCAAAAGCATGCGTGTTGGTCGTCGTGCATCCGGCAGTTTGGCCGAAGGGTGCACGCCGCAGTGTCAAGAAGTGCAAAGAAGATAAAAGTTGCCGAAAGCGTGTTGCCGTGTGCTGCAAGCCCCAATTCTAATATGAGAATGGTTTTCATTAATAAGTGGGAAGCCGGCGCGGCGCCGCGCGTGGGGCGTGGCGCGCGCCGGGGACGGGAGAAGTTGGAATCATGAGCAGGAAAGAACTGGCCGCAGGCCAGCGCATCGCCGCGTCGCGCACGCAATTGGCCGCCGCCTTGTGCGCCGCGGGTTTCGGCATTGCGCCGCAAGCAGTCTGGGCCCAGGCCGCGGACGCCACCACGACGATGGACACGGTGGTCGTGACCGCCAGCGGTTTCGAGCAGCGCATCCAGGATGCGCCCGCCTCGATCAGCGTCATCACGCGCGAAGACCTGGACAAGAAGTTCTACCGCGACCTGAACGACGCGCTGGTGGAAGTGCCGGGCGTCATCGTCACGGGCGGCGGCGACCGCCACGACATCAGCCTGCGCGGCATGGGACCGAAGTACACGCTGATCCTGATTGACGGCAAGCGTCAGAACTCGCGCGAAACCCGCACCAACTCGGATTCGACGGGCGTCGAAGGGGGCTGGACGCCGCCGCTGTCGGCCATCGAGCGCATTGAAGTGGTGCGCGGCCCCATGTCGTCGCTGTACGGTTCGGACGCCATGGGCGGGGTGATCAACATCATCACGCGCAAGGTGCCCGACGAATGGCATGGCGAGATCCGCATGGATACGACCATCCAGGAAAGCAGCAAGTCGGGCGACATCTACCAGGGCAACTTCTACCTGGCCGGCCCGATCAAGAACGACCTGTTGGGCTTGCAGATCTACGGCCAGGCCACGCAGCGCGATGAAGACGACATCTACAACGGCTATCGCGGACGCAATGCGGAAAGCGTGACCGCCAAGCTGGCGCTCACGCCCAACCGCGATCACGACATCGTGCTGGAAGCGACCACGATGCGCCAGAAGTTCGAGAGCACGCTGGGCAAGACCGTCCAGCCGTTGGCGCCGGGCGAGGCGTGCGCACGCTCCGGCTGCCCGGCGTCTTCGGAAACCGATTACCGCAGCAGCAAGTGGGCGTTGTCGCACACCGGCCGCTGGGGCTGGGGCGTGTCCGACAGCTACGTGCAGCAGGAAGAGTTCGACAACCGCTCGCGCCAGATGAAGATCAAGAACCTGGATCTGCAGACGAGCTGGTCGCTGCCGCTGGGTTCGCACATGCTGACGCTGGGCGGCAGCTACCTGAACCAGCGTCTGAATGACCAGACGGGCAACCAGCTGGCCGGCGGCCCGAGCAAGGTCGAACGATATCAATGGGCATTGTTCGCCGAAGACGAATGGCGCCTGACCGAAAGCTTCGCCGTCACGACCGGCCTGCGCATGGACGAGGACGAGAATTTCGGCAACCACTTCAGCCCGCGCCTGTACGGCGTGTGGCACATGGCCGAACGCTGGACCCTGAAGGGCGGCGTGTCCACCGGCTTCCGTGCGCCCGACCTGCGCCAGACCGTGGCCGGCTGGGGCCAGACCAGCCGCGGCGGCAATATGTACGGCAACCCCGACCTGACGCCCGAAAAGTCGGTGACGCAGGAAATCGGCCTGCTGTATGACGACGGCCAAGGCGTGAGCGCCGGCGTCACGCTGTTCAACAACGACTTCAAGGACAAGATCACCCGCGTGGCTTGCCCCTTGACGCAGTGCACGGACGGTCCCAACCAGTTCGGCTCGGATCCCACCACGTACATGAACGTGGACAAGGCCGTGTCGCGCGGCGTGGAAGCCAGCCTGAAACTGCCGCTGGCGGCCGACTGGTCGATGACCAGCAGCTACACCTTCACGAAGTCCGAACAGAAGACGGGCCAGTACAAGGGCGAGCCGCTGAACCAGTTGCCCAAGCACCTGTTCACGACCACGGTCAATTGGCAGCCGTCCGACGCGTTGCAGGCCTGGGCCCGCGTGAACTTCCGCGGCCGCGAGAGCCAGCCGGTAACCGGTCCGTCTTCGGACGCGCTCGTGGCGCCGTCCTACACCTTCGTGGACCTGGGCGGCTCGTACGCCGTCAACAAGACCGTGTCGGTCTACGCCGGCATCTACAACCTGTTCGACAAAGAGGTCGCCTACGACGACTTCGGCTATGTCGAGGACGGCCGCCGCTACTGGCTGGGCGTGGGCGTGAAGTTCTGAGTTTGACGGGGCGCGAGAGCGCCCCATTAGAGAGAGGTTTGCATGAACAATGGAAAACAGGCGGGCGCCGCCCGCCGCTGGGCAACGCGTACCGGCATGGCCTTGGCGCTGAGCGCGGCGGCAGCGGTTTGCGCCGCGCAGTCCACCACGCCGGTCAAGCACGCGCGTGGCGAGACGGCGGTGCCGTCGAACCCAACCAAGGCCATCGTGCTGGATCTGGCCGTGCTCGATACCCTGCACACGCTGGGCGTGGACCCAGTGGGCGTGCCCAGCGCCGCCAAGCTGCCGCCGCATCTGAGCCAGTTTGCGGACAAGCGTTACCTCAAGGCGGGCACGATGTTCGAGCCCAACTACGAGGTCATCCACGCCGCCGCGCCGCAGGTCATCTTCGTGGCGGGCCGCTCGGCGCCCAAGTACGACG
>JAEYVD010000817.1 GCA_023432075.1 Pseudomonadota bacterium
GCCTGCATGATGTCGCTGAAGATGCGCTCGACACAGTGCTCGTGGAATTCGGCGTGCTGGCGGAACGACACCACATAGCGCAGCAGCGACTCGCGATCGATCGGCTTGCCGCGGTAGCGGATCTGCACCGTGGCCCAATCGGGCTGGCCGGTCACGGGGCAGTTCGACTTCAAGAGGCGCGACGCCAGCGTTTCCTCGACCACGTCGCCCGGCCGGGTGCGCAGCAGCTCGGGGGCGGGCTCGTAGGTGTCGATCTCGATATCGAGCTTGTCGATATAGATGCCGTCCAGTTCGCCCATCTGCAGTTCGGAAAAGCGCTGCGGCAAGAAGAAGTCCAGGCCCACCGGCGCGCCCGCGGCGGCGCTCAGGTCGCGTTCCAGCCGCCCGCGCAGGGCCGCCGAATTGACCAGTCGGGTCTGGTTGAACGAGTTCAGGTACAGCTTGAACGACTTGGACTCGATGATGTTGGGGCTGTCGGCCGGCACCGAGAACGGCCCCAGCGCGACCCGCGGCTTGCCCTTGGCGTCCAGCCACGACAGCTCATAGGCGTTCCACAGGTCCACTCCGGTGAAGGGCAGGTTGCTGTCCTTCAAATTGAGCGCCGCGCGGTTGTGCGAGCGCGCGATGGGGAACAGCAGCGAGGGATCGTATTGCGAGGCGTAGGCCACGCTCTGCCCGAGGGGGCCGTGAGACAGGGTCATAGCGGGAATTCAAAAACGGGATGACGGCATTGTAGGCGCTGAAAGATGCCAGATTTTCCACAACGTGAAATGTAACTCTCGGCATGTGAAAGCCCGTGTTGCGCAGCAGCGGGGTGGCATTTCACAAACGACAATCGCATTTCATTATACAAAATCGTGTTCATAACCTATTGATTTAAATGGCTAAGATTTTTCGTCTTGTATAAGACTCGCCTTCACATTGCTCCGCAGCACAGGCATAGACTTTCTCCACCGATTCACGCAATGCACGACGCGAATCCTTTGAAGTTCTCTCACTACTGACCAGGAGCATCACCATGAGCAATCGCGAAACCGAAATCCGCAACCTGCAGAAAGATTGGGCCGAGAACAGCCGCTGGCAGGGCATCAAGCGCGACTACAGCGCCGAAGACGTCATCCGCCTGCGCGGCTCGATCAGCGTCGAACACACGCTTGCCCGCCGCGGCGCCACGCGCCTCTGGGAACTCCTGCACAGCGAGCCGTTCGTGAATTCGCTGGGCGCCCTGACCGGCAACCAAGCCATGCAACAGGTCAAGGCCGGGCTGAAGGCCATCTATCTGTCGGGCTGGCAGGTCGCCGGCGACGCCAATCTGGCCGGCGAAATGTATCCCGACCAGTCGCTCTATCCCGCCAACTCTGTCCCGCAGGTGGTTCGCCGCATCAACAATTCGTTGACGCGCTGCGACCAGATCCAGTGGATGGAAGGCAAGAACCCCGGCGATGAAGGCTACATCGACTTCTTCGCGCCCATCGTGGCGGACGCCGAAGCCGGTTTCGGCGGCGTGCTCAACGCCTATGAACTGATGAAGGCCATGATCGAGGCGGGCGCGTCGGGCGTCCACTTCGAAGACCAGCTCGCTTCCGTGAAGAAGTGCGGCCACATGGGCGGCAAGGTGCTGGTGCCCACCCGCGAGGCCGTGTCCAAGCTGGTGTCGGCCCGCCTGGCCGCCGACACGATGGGCACGCCGACGTTGCTGCTGGCCCGTACCGATGCCGACGCCGCCGACCTGGTCACCAGCGACGTCGATGAAAACGATCGTCCGTTCATCACCGGCGAGCGCACGGTGGAAGGTTTCTTCCGCACCCGCGCCGGCATCGACCAAGCCATTTCCCGCGGTCTGGCCTACGCGCCGTACGCCGACCTGATCTGGTGCGAAACGTCCACGCCCAACCTGGAATACGCCCGCAAGTTCGCGGACGCCATCCATCGCCAATTCCCGGGCAAGCTGCTGGCCTACAACTGCTCGCCGTCGTTCAACTGGAAAAAGAACCTGGACGACGGCACCATCGCCAAGTTCCAGCGCGAGCTGGGCGCCATGGGTTACAAGTTCCAGTTCATCACGCTGGCCGGCTTCCATGCGCTGAACTACGGCATGTTCGAGCTGGCCCACGGCTACGCCCGCCGCCAGATGAGCGCCTTCGTGGAGCTGCAGCAGAAGGAATTTGCCGCCGCCGAGATGGGCTTTACCGCCGTGAAGCACCAGCGCGAGGTGGGTACCGGTTACTTCGACGCCGTGACGCAGACGATCGAGGGCGGCAAGTCGTCCACGACTGCGCTGACCGGCTCGACGGAAGAGGCGCAGTTCGAACACGGCAAGGCGCAGAAGGCTGCGTAAGCCGGCAGCGCCCGGCCAGTCCCGCGGGACGCAGGGCGCGGCATGCAGGTGTGTAGTCGCAGGTGCTGTTGTAGGGTGGATTCAAGGGTGCCTGCGGGCACCCTCTTTTTTTTGTTTCGCGATGGCGCCGTTCCCGCAGTACGCTGGACGGTGCGAAGGCCGAGGCGCCGGAACGGTCTTCTCCTTTTCATCGTCAGGAGCCATCCATGAACGCGTCCACGCAATCCATCATTCGTGAAACCGCGGAGGCATCCGCCCAAGGCCGCATCCACTTCGGCCAAGTCATCAGTC
>JAEYVD010000829.1 GCA_023432075.1 Pseudomonadota bacterium
ACGTAGGTCGGATTGCCGCTTTCGATCGGGTACTCGTAGTTGTTGCTGTCGGGGCTGCGAAAGCGGATGGTGACTTCCACTTTTTCACCCTTGGCCGCCTTCAGCTCGCCGCCCATGTGCGCGGCGCCAGCCAAGCCCTTGGCCTGGAAGTCCAGCGCGTCGATCAGGTCGCCAAAGACGCCGAACATGCGGCCGCTCTTCAGGCCGGCCACCACCGCCGCCATGTCGTCACCGTCTTTCCAGACGTGCGTCTTGCTGTATTCGCCGGGCGCGTAGCCGCTGCTGTACAGGCCCGAGGCCGTGCGGAAGTGATAGTCCGAATCCGCCACGTTCCAGATGCGCCGGCCTTCGCCCAGCAGCGCGTCCCACGTGCCGCCCAGGTGCGCGACCAGGTAATCCGTGCCGCCATAGGTGCGGTTGGGCAGGAAGGGCGTGGTGTACGCGGTGGCGTAACCGCCACGGTCCGGTTCCATCTGGTTGCCGACCATGCCTTCGATGGCAAAGAAGACAGTGGGCGCCAGGTCATTCATCTCGCGCAGTTGGGCGATGGTGTACTTGCCCGCGTAACGCGAGGGATGGTTCAGCAGCATGTAGCTGTCGGGGTGCTTGTCGCGCAGCCACGTCAGCGCGGCCAGCGCGTCGGCGTGCGTGGTGTAGGCGCGCGTCTCGCCGGATAGTCGCGAAACCAGCAGCGGGTCGAACAGGTTGGGGTCGCGGTTGGTGAACAGGTATTCGAATTCGGCAACCGCCTCCAGCGACTTGGCTGACTGCGGATCGTTGTAGCCGATGCCGATGTTGACGTGGTCGTGCGTGGGCATGTCCCATTCGAACGACGAGAAGATGATCTTGCCGGCGTAGCGCCCCGCGGCCTGCGCCTGCTTGATGAAGGGCACCTCGTATTGCGCCATGCCTTGCGAGAACGGGATCGATCCGCCCGGCAGGTTCACGCCCGTATGGTCGCGCGCGGACAGGCGCAGGTGATTCGAGATCGCGGCCCAATCCAGCTTGTAGCGGTCGAACGCCTGGTCCAGCGCGCTTTCCAGGCTGACCTGGGCGTCGTCCGACTGGAACGTATGCACGTGCAGGTCGCCCGTGGACCACGCGCCGGTCTCGACCGGCTTGGGCTGCTCGGCGGGCGGTGTGGGATCCGTCACGACGGGGGGCGCCGGTTCGGGGGTGACTTCGTCATCGTCATCGCTGCCGCCGCAAGCGCTCAACAGGGTCACGCAAGCCAGCGACAAAGGCATCAGGGCTCGCCGCAGGCGGGATACTTCGAAACGCATCTACAACACTCCAACGTCATGGCGGCGTGCAACACGCACTGCCGCGAAGCGCGCCACTATGCGGGCGGGGAATGACGTGGGCATGACAGCGGCGCGCGGAAGGTAGATAGGGTCCGCTGGCCGGGGCGGTTTATTTCTTGTCCGCTTTGGACTCGGCCAAGGCTTGCGTGATGATGGCGTTGGCGGTCCAGCGCACGACGTCGGTGACGCCGGGCAGGTCGAGCTTCCAGATGTCCTTGAGCACCAGGAACACCTCGGTGCCGTATACCAGCGAAAGCGCCTGCGCGACGCGGTCCTGCTGTGCCGGCGTCAAGTCGGCGGCCAGCGGGGCGATGGCGCGCTTCAGGATGTCGACCCGATGGCCGCGCACCAGCCGGGGCTCGGCGTCGGCCTTGCCGGCGCTGGCTTGCGCGTGCTGTTGCAGCGACAGCTGGATGGCGGCGCGCAAGGGCGCTTCGTGGGCCTCCAGCCGCGGATAGGCAAAACGCAGCAGTTCGTCGACACGGGCCGCGGCGTCGGGCGCGTCGGAGTTCCAGGCGAGGATGGGGCCCAGGCTTTCGTCCACCACGGCCGCGATCAGCGCGCTCTGGCTGGGGAAATAGCGGTAGGCGGTGGCGCGCGAGACGCGGGCGTGCTCGGCCAGTTCGGCGACGGACGGCGTGACGCCTTGCGCCATCAATTGCTGGGCGGCCTCGAGCAGCGTCTTGCGCATCCGGGCGCGCGGCCCGTGAGGCGGTTCGCCGCTGGCCGCCGCCTGCGGGCTGGCCGGGGCGATCAGCTTGGCGCCGCCTGCGGGCGCGGATCCCTTGCGGGCAGGGGCGTCGGATTGACGTGAGACAGGTGTCTCAGTATGATTCTTTCGTCTCATTTCTGGATTCTACAGGCCTTTGGCCTCACATATCGAGGCGCGCACGGAGTGTAGCCGCCCGCGGAGGAGTCATGACGCATACCAAGCAGCGGGTGTTTGTGGCCGCGACCTACGACACCAAGGGCCACGAGGCCGAATACGTGGTGGATCTGCTCCGGCGCGACGGGCTGGACGTGGTGTCGGTGGACGTCTCGACCTCGGGCGCGCCCAGCGCCGCCGCGGTCTCGGCGCAGGAGGTCGCGCGCAGCCATCCGGAGGGCGCCAGCGCGGTCTTTACCGGCGACCGGGGTTCTGCCATCGCGGCCATGGCGCTGGCGTTCGAGCGTTATGCGGCCGGCAATGCCGAGATCGGCGCGCTGCTGGGCCTGGGCGGATCGGGCGGCACCGCGCTCATCACGCCCGCGATGCGCGCGCTACCCATCGGCACGCCCAAGGTGATGGTGTCCACGATGGCCTCGGGCAATGTCGCGCCGTACGTGGGCCCGTCCGACATCGCAATGATGTATTCCGTGACAGACGTGGCGGGCCTGAACCGCATCTCACGTCGCGTGTTGGCCAATGCGGCCGGCGCGATTGGCGGCGCGTTCCGCCAGGCGGCAAATGCGGCCGCCGACGACGGCCGGCCCGCCGTGGGCATCACCATGTTCGGCGTCACTACCGCCTGCGTGCAACAGGTCACGCCACTACTGGAATCGCAGTTCGACTGCCTGGTGTTCCATGCCACGGGCACGGGCGGCCAGTCGATGGAAAAGCTGCTGGACAGCCGCCTGCTGGCGGGCGTGCTGGACCTGACCACCACCGAGGTCTGCGACCTGTTGTTCGGCGGCGTGCTGGCGTGCACGCAAGACCGCTTCGGCGCCGTCGCGCGCACGGGCGCGCCCTACGTCGGGTCGTGCGGCGCGCTGGACATGGTCAATTTCGGCGCGATGGACACCGTGCCCGAGCGCTACCGGGGCCGTCTTTTCTACCCGCATAACCCGCAGGTCACGCTGATGCGCACGACCGCCGAGGAAAACACCCGGCAGGGCGAATGGATCGCCGACCGGCTGAACCGCTGCGACGGGCCGGTGCGTTTCCTGATCCCCGAGGGCGGCGTATCCGCGCTGGACGCGCCGGGCCAGGCATTCTGGGACCCCGAGGCCGATGCCGCGCTGTTTGCCGCACTTGAAGCCAATCTGCGGCAGACGGCAGACCGCCGGTTGATCCGCGTGCCTTGCCACATCAACGATCCGCTGTTCGCGAAAACGGCGGTCGACCACTTTCTTGAAATTGCCGCACATTGAGGATTGCCGCCATGCCGCGTTTTGACCGTCACGAACTGCTGGACAAGTTTCGCGCCATGGTGCGCGCCCGCACGCCCATCGTGGGCGGAGGCGCGGGCACCGGGCTGTCGGCCAAGTGCGAGGAAGCGGGCGGCATCGACCTTATCGTGATCTACAACTCGGGCCGCTACCGCATGGCCGGCCGAGGCTCGCTCGCGGGCCTCTTGGCCTACGGCAACGCCAACGAGATCGTCGTGGACATGGGCCGCGAAGTGCTGCCGGTGGTCAAGAAGACGCCGGTGCTGGCCGGCGTGAACGGCACCGACCCCTTCTGCGATTTCGATGTTTTCCTGGACGACCTGAAGCGCCAGGGCTTTGCGGGCGTGCAGAACTTTCCCACCGTCGGCCTCATCGACGGCAACTTCCGCGCCAATCTCGAAGAGACGGGCATGGGGTACGCGCTGGAGGTGGACATGATCCGCCTGGCGCACCAGAAGGGAATGCTGACCACGCCGTATGTCTTTAACGAGGACGACGCCGTGGCGATGGCTCGCGCGGGCGCGGACATCATCGTGGCGCACATGGGCCTGACCACCGGCGGGTCCATCGGCGCCGAGACTGCCCTGACCCTGGACGACTGCGTGGGCGCCATCGACCGTATCGCCGAGGCCGCGCTGGCCGTGCGCCCGGATATCATCGTGCTTTGCCATGGCGGTCCGATTGCAATGCCCGAGGGTGCCGCGTACGTGCTGCGCGCCTGCAAGCATTGCCACGGCTTCTACGGCGCCAGCTCGATGGAGCGCCTGCCGACCGAACAGGCCCTGACGGCCGCCACGCGTGAATTCAAGAACCTGACCTTCTGATTCGCATAGCCGCAGTTTCCCCCTGACTTGACGCGCATCGCGTCCGCCGGAGCCCGTATGCCGCACACCGTACACATCACCGCCATCGTCAACGCGCCGCTGGACAAGGTCTGGCCGTTGTTCCGCGACTTCAATGGTCTTGGGGGCTGGCATCCCGGCGTGGCGCAAAGCCGCCTGGAAGCGGGCGGCCGCCATGATGCCGTGGGCTCGGTGCGGCACCTGACGCTCAAGCCGTCCGGCTTCGTGCGTGAACAGCTGCTGATGCTGGACGATCCCAACACCGCGCTGCGGTACTCCATCATCGAAACCGACCTGCCCATGCGCGACTACGTCGCGGGCGTATCGCTGCATCCCATCACCGAGGGCGGCGGCACACTGGTGCAGTGGTGGGCCGACTTCCGCGTCGAAGGCGCGCCCTTGAGCGATGTGGCCGAGGCCGTGGGACAGAACGTGTTCGCGGCGGGTTTGGCTGCGCTGGATGAGAAGCTGCGCGGGGGGATGTGAGGGCGTCTGACACGCATTGGCTCGATCAGTGCTTCTGCCGCGCCGCGGATAGTCGGCGGCAGCCCGGGGGGAGTGGGGCCGTTCGCAGGTAGTCGTGGATGGCCGCGATCAATGCGTGTGCCGCCGGACTCAACGGGTATTCCTTGTTGCGGATGATGCACAGCGTGCGCACCACGGTCGGCCGCGCCAGCAACGCGTAGGCCAGGCCCGGTTCCATGACGCGCTGCGCAGCCAATGCCGGCAGCAGCGCCACCCCCATTCCCGCCTTGACCAGCGCCGCCTGCGAGGTGGTGCTGGAGGCTTCATAGAACGGCGCCGCGGCCTCGATTGGCAGGTCCGCGCGGGCGCGCAGCAGCGCCATGATGCCGGTTTCATCCACCACGCCCACCAGCTTGCGGCCGGCCAGATCGGACCAGCGCATCGCGCCGTCGCGGCCCGGGCGCAGGCTGGCGTCGTCCTGCCGGTAGAGCACGCCAAAGCGGTCCTCCAGCAAGGCGTCGAACTGCAGTCCGGGCGCGTCGGCCCAGCGGCTGGTGAGGCCGAAATCGACCTCGCGCGCGGCCACCTTGCGCTGGATGCGGCCGGAGTTGTCGTCGCTGAGATACAGGCGCACCGCAGGATACTGCGCCGCGAACACGGCGGCCGCTGGCGCGATGAGCTGCGTGATGGCGGACGGCGCGGCGGCCACGCCCACCCGCCCGCGTTCCAGCGCGCCAAAACGCACCACGTCCTCGATCACGCCATCAAAATCGGCCAGCAGCCGCATGACACGCGGCAGGAATTCCTCGCCGGCCGGTGTCAGCAGCACGCGCCGGCTGGTGCGCGCGAAGAGCTGCGTGCCGAGCGCGTCCTCAAGCTGGCGCACCAGGCTGGTGACCGACGACTGGGTCTGGAACAGGCGCTTGGCGGCGTGGGTGAAACTGGATTCCTGCGCCACCGCGACGAACGCGGTCAGGTGCTTCAACGTGACATGCTTGGGCAGACGATGCATTTCAAAACGCGATAGATGGATCAATAAAAACAATTTTTCCAGATTGATCGCGCCGACGATACTAGGGCCTTCATCAAGGCAGGAACACCATGCAGGGCACTCTGGATCTGATCATCGAAGGCGGCTGGCTCATCGACGGGCTGGGCGGTCCGCGCCAGCGCGCCGACGTGGGCGTGGCGGGTGAACGCATCGTGGCTATCGGCGACCTGTCGGCAGTCAAGGCCGCCCGGCGCGTGGACGCTGCCGGCAAGATCGTGGCGCCCGGCTTCATCGACGTGCACGGCCATGACGATCTGATGTTCGTGGAAAAGCCGGACCTTGCCTGGAAAACCAGCCAGGGCGTCACGTCGGTGGTGGTGGGCAACTGTGGCGTCAGCGGCGCGCCCGCACCGCTGCCAGGCAATACCGCGGCCGCGCTGGCGCTGCTGGGCGAGACGCCGCTCTTTGCCAGCATGCAGGCGTACTTCGACGAATTGCGCGAGCGCCAGCCGGTGATCAACGTGGCCGCGTTGGTGGGCCACGCGAATCTGCGCCTTGCGGCGATGCGCGACCCGGCGGCGCAACCGACCGCCGCCGAACAGGAATCCATGCAGCGCATGCTGGCCGACGCGCTGGACGCCGGCGCTGTGGGCTTTAGCACCGGCCTGGCCTATCAGCCGGGGGGCGCGGCGCAACCGCCCGAACTTGAAGGCCTGGCCCGCGTGGCGGCGGCACGGAGCGCGATGCACACCAGCCATATCCGCAACGAAGGCGATGCGGTCGAGGCCGCGGTGGACGAGGTGCTGAGCATCGGCCGCAACACCGGCTGCGCCACCGTGCTGTCGCATCACAAATGCATGATGCCGCGCAATTGGGGCAAAAGCGCCGCCACGCTTGCCAACATCGACCGCGCCCGCGCCGAAGGCGTGGACGTGGCGCTGGACATCTACCCGTATCCCGGCAGCTCGACCATCCTGATCCCCGAGCGCGCCGACACCATCGACGACATCCGCATCACGTGGTCGACCCCCCACCCCGAGTGCAACGGCGAATATCTGAGCGATATCGCGGCATGCTGGGGGTGCGACAAGACGACGGCGGCCGAACGCTTGTGCCCGGCGGGCGCGATCTATTTCGCAATGGACGAGAACGAAGTGCGCCGCATCTTCCAGCATGAGTGCTGCATGGTGGGCTCCGACGGCCTGCCGAACGACGCGCATCCGCATCCCCGGCTGTGGGGCAGCTTCACGCGCGTCCTGGGCAGATATGTGCGCGAGGCCCGGCTGGTGACGCTGGAGGCGGCCGTGGCCAAGATGACCGCATTGCCCGCACGCGTTTTCGGCCTGACGGACCGCGGCCGGATCGCCGTGGGTGCATGGGCCGACATCGTGGTGTTCGATGCCGAGACGGTGATCGATCGCGCCACGTGGGAAGCGCCGACGCTGGCATCCGATGGCGTGGCGCACGTGCTGGTCAATGGCACACCCGTGTTTCCGGCCGCGGCAAACATGCCGCGGCCTGGCCGCATCCTTCGCCGCGATCCGGCCGCGGCGCAACCCCTTTCATAACAACAGCCGTTCCAGGAGATCCACCATCATGTTCCGCAAGACTTGCGCCGCCCTGGCGCTGGCCGCCGCGCTGCCGGCCGCCCACGCTGCCTTTCCCGACCGCCCCATCACCCTGATCGTGCCGTTCCCGGCAGGCGGCCCCACGGACATCGTTGGCCGCGTGGCCGCCGCCAAGGCGGGCGAGATCCTGGGCCAGCAGATCGTGGTCGAAAACCGCACCGGCGCGTCCGGCACCATCGGCATGACGGCCACAGCGCGCGCCAAGCCGGACGGCTACACCGTGGGGCTGGCCACCGTCAGCACGCACGGCACGGCGCCGCACCTGTTTCCCAACCTGGCTTACGACCCGGTCAAGGACTTCACGCCCATCAGCAACCTGGTGACCAGCCCCAACATCCTCAGCGTGAATCCGAACTTTCCGGCCAAGACACTGGCCGAGTTCGTGACCCACGTGCGCGCCAATCCCGGCAAGGACGGCTACGCCAATGCGGGCGCGGGCGGCGTGAACGACCTGGGCATGATCTGGTTCCTGCAGATCATCGGCGGCAAGATGAACAGCATTTCGTACCGCGGTTCGGCGCCTGCGCTGACCGACACGGTGGGCGGCGTGGTGCCGGTGATCTTCGACAACTTTCCGTCGTCGCTGCCCTATGTCAAGAGCAATCACCTAAAGGCGCTGGCGATCACCGGCACGGCGCGTAACCCGCGCCTGCCGGACGTGCCGACCTTTGCCGAGCAGGGCTACAAGGATTACGACGTGACGGCGTGGTACGGCGTGGTGGGTCCGGCCAACATGCCGGCCGACGTGCGCGACAAGCTGGCCGATGCCTTTGCCCGCGCGGTGCGCGATCCGGCGACCGCCGCGAAGATGGAAGA
>JAEYVD010000109.1 GCA_023432075.1 Pseudomonadota bacterium
CCCCATTCTTGGTCTGAACGAACAATACAACGCGGATACCCGCCCCGGTAAAGTGAACCTGGGCGTGGGCGTGTATTACGATGATCAGGGACGGATCCCGCTCCTGGGCGCAGTGCGCAAGGCCGAAGCCGCCCGCATCGAAGCCGCTGCCGCCCGCGGCTACCTGCCGATCGAAGGCATTGCCGGCTACAACGCCGGTGCGCAGGCCCTGCTCCTGGGCAAGGATTCCGCACTGGCCGCCGCCGGCCGCGTGCTGACCACGCAAGCCCTGGGCGGCACCGGCGCCCTGAAGATCGGCGCCGACTTCCTGCGCCAGCTGCTGCCGGGCTCGAAGGTGCTGATCAGCGATCCCAGCTGGGAAAACCACCGCGCGCTGTTCGAGCGCGCCGGCTTTGAAGTCGGCACGTACGCCTACTACGACGCCACCACCCGTGGCCTGAACTTCGAAGCCATGCTGGCCGACCTGAAAGCCGCGCCCGCCAAGACCATCGTCGTGCTGCACGCTTGCTGCCACAACCCCACCGGCGCGGATCCCACCGCCGACCAGTGGAAGCAGATCGCCGCCGTCGTAAAGGAAAACAACCTGGTCCCGTTCCTGGACATCGCCTACCAAGGGTTCGGCGACGGCCTGAAGGAAGACGCCGCGGTTGTGCGCCTGTTCGCCGACATGGACATGACCATGTTCATCAGCTCGTCGTTCTCGAAGTCGTTCTCGCTGTACGGCGAGCGCGTCGGCGCGCTGACGGTTGTCGCCGGCAGCAAGGACGAAGCCACGCGCGTGCTGAGCCAGCTCAAGCGCGTCATCCGCACCAACTACTCGAACCCGCCCACGCACGGCGGCACGGTCGTCTCCACGGTGCTGAACACGCCCGAGCTGTTCGCCCTCTGGGAAGAAGAGCTGGCCGGCATGCGTGATCGCATCCGCCTGATGCGCGCGCAACTGGTCGACAAGATCAAGGAACACGGCGGCAAGCAGGACTTCAGCTTCGTGCTCAAGCAGCGCGGCATGTTCTCGTACTCGGGCCTGTCCGCCGCTCAGGTGGACCGCCTGCGCGAAGAACATGGCGTTTACGCCGTGTCCAGCGGCCGCATCTGCGTGGCCGCACTGAACAGCGGCAACATCGACAAGGTGGCAGCCGGCATCGCCGCCGTGCTGTAAGCCCAGGCGGCAATGTGCCGTCTGCATCAAAACGGGACCTTCGGGTCCCATTTTTGTTGGCATCGTGCCCCGCTTGCTTTTTTGCGCTGCGTCCCCCAGAATGGCGCTGTATATATGTACAGTCCGCTCACACCGGATCATCGCCATGGCCAGCAAACTTACGGATCGCCAACAACAAATCCTGGACCTCATCAGGCAAACGGTCGCGCGCACCGGCTTTCCGCCGACCCGCGCCGAAATTGCGCAGGCCTTGGGTTTCCGCTCCCCCAACGCCGCAGAAGACCACCTCAAGGCGCTGGCACGCAAGGGCGCCATCGAACTCACCGCAGGCGCCTCGCGCGGCATCCGCCTCAAAGATGCCGCCGCCGCGCCGGTGCAATCGTCGCTTCCCATTCCCGCTCTCGTCCAGCTTCTCCTGCCGCTGGTCGGCCGTGTGGCAGCCGGCAGCCCCATTCTGGCAGCCGAACACGTCGAACGAGAAGTCGGCGTGGATCCCAGCCTTTTCGCCCAGGCCCCCGACTACCTGCTCAAGGTGCGCGGCATGAGCATGCGCGACGCGGGCATCCTCGAAGGCGATCTGCTGGCGGTTAAGAAGGCATCCGAAGCTCGCAACGGCCAGATCGTGGTGGCCCGCCTCGGCGACGACGTTACGGTCAAGCGCCTCCAGCGCCAGAACGGCCACATCGAACTGCTGCCCGAAAATCCCGACTTTGAAACCATCGTGGTCAAGGCCGATCAGGAATTCGCGCTGGAAGGCATTGCGGTGGGCCTCATCCGCACTCAGGCGCTGCACTAGGCCACCAGCTTCTCGCAGGCGCCACAGGCCCAAGCAGATAAGCCACGCGTCCAAAAAGAAACCCCGCTCACGAGAGCGGGGTTTTTTGCTTTCCGGCGTCCGCAGGACTTGGGACGCTTTTCGGCTTCGGGCACCCTCTTTCGAGGGCGCCCCGGCGTTCAAGACGCCATCAGTGCTTCATCACCGGGTCGGTCGAGCCAGGTTCCGCAGGTTTGGCAACCAGCGGCTCCTTGACGGCTTCTTCCTCGGCCAGGGGCTCCGGCAGACGCTCCAAGGCCAGTTCCAGCACCTTGTCGATCCAACGGACCGGCACGATCTCAAGGTGGTTCTTGACGTTATCCGGGATCTCCGCCAAATCCTTGACGTTTTCTTCGGGGATCAGAACCGTCTTGATACCGCCGCGGTGGGCCGCCAGCAGCTTTTCCTTCAGACCGCCGATCGGCAGGACTTCACCACGCAGCGTGATCTCGCCCGTCATGGCGACGTCGGCGCGCACCGGGATGCGCGACAGTGCCGAGACCATGGCGGTGGTGATCGCAATACCCGCGGACGGACCGTCCTTGGGCGTTGCGCCTTCCGGCACGTGCACGTGCATGTCGTGCTTTTCGAAGACGCTATCGGCAAAGCCCAGACGGCGAGCCCGCGAACGCACAACCGTGCGCGCCGCCTCGACCGACTCTTTCATCACATCGCCGAGCGAACCCGTGCGCTGGATGACGCCCTTGCCGGGCATGTCCGCGACTTCGATGGTCAGCAGGTCGCCGCCGACTTCCGTCCACGCCAGGCCGGTCACCTGACCGATCTGGTTTTCCTTTTCGGCCATGCCAAACGCGTAACGGCGCACACCCAGGTAGTCGCTGAGGTTATCGGCCGTGACGTTGACCGCCTTGACCTCCGGCGTCTTGCCCTCGGCCTTGGCGCGATCGCTTTGGGTCAGCAACTGCTTGATGACCTTGCGGCAGATCTTGCCGACTTCGCGCTCGAGCGCACGGACACCGGCTTCGCGGGTGTAGTAGCGCACGATATCGCGGAGCGCGCTGTCGTCCACGGTCAGCTCGGTATCCTTCACGCCGTTGTTCTTCATCAGCTTGGGCAGCAGATGGTCGCGGGCGATGTGGATCTTTTCTTCCTCGGTGTAACCCGACAGGCGGATCACTT
>JAEYVD010000122.1 GCA_023432075.1 Pseudomonadota bacterium
GGGTAGTGCAGGACACAGGCGTTGGCCCCGGCCGCGACGATGCTGTTGTACGCCACGGACTGGGCGCCGTGGCGGCGGAATTCATAAAGCAGCTCGGCCTCGATCTCGTACTCGCGCATGCCGGGCCGCGCCACGCGCATGGCGCGCGCGTGGGCGCCGGCCGAAATCTTGGCCGCGCGCCGCATGGCGGCGATTTCCGAGGCGTCCTTGATAAGCCGCATGTCGGCCAGCAGCGGCCGCACGTCCTGCTGCCGGCTGGGCGGCTGGCGCCCGCCGCGGCTTTTCTCGCGCGCCGCCGCCAGCCAGCGGTGCAGGCGGCCGTCCGTGCGCTTGTCCCCGGCCAGCGGGGCGTACAGGGTGGGGTGGTCCAGCATCAGCGCGGGCACCAGTTCGTCCAGCGCGTCGATGGGATGGGCGTCGTCGAAACCGAAGTGGGCGGCCGCGGCCTCGGGGCCAAAGCGCTTGCCCTCCCACAATTCATGCTCCACGTGACGCGGCCGGCAGAACAGCACGGCGCGGTCGGTCGCACCCGCCACCAGCACCACCCAGGCGTCGGGTTCGGTAAAGCCCGTCAGGTAGAAGAAATCGCTGTCGTGGCGGTAGGGAAACTCCGCGTCGCGGTTGCGGATGGCTTCCGTTGCGGTCGCCAGGATGGCGATGCCGCCGCCTTCCGCGCGCATGCGATCCATCAGGCGCTGGCGCCGCGCGGCGAAAGGGGCGATGTCGTCGGGAGGCAGGCTCATGTCGGGCGGGCCGGGCGCACAGCCCCGGCAAGGGCGGAAGATGGGGCTACTTTACCTGCCATCCCGTGAATGCAACACCCCGTGCCGAATCCGCGTTGGCCATGCGGTGATGACTGGACAACGTGCCGGCCGCTGCTACAATCGCCGCTCTGTCATTGGGGAGTAGCCATCCTTTGTCCCCAAAGGAGTCAGCGTCAACAGACTTGGTGGTTCAGTGCTGCGGAGCAGCCGCTAGAACCCCATGGCGCTGACGGCACCCACGTCCGGCTTGCCGCCGCGTGGATCAGCCAGGCGAGACCTTTGGCCGCGTAGCGTTCACCCTTGGCCGGGCGAGCCGCTGCGTCGCGCCAATGGTTTCTGCTCGTCCGGCCGCATTCCCATGTTGCTCACCCTTTTTCTGTTCTTCCTGTCCGCGGCAGTGATCTACTTCGCCTGCGAGTTCTTCGTCAATGGCGTCGAATGGGTCGGTCACCGCTTCCAGCTGGGCGCTACCGCCACCGGCACCGTGCTCGCCGCCTTCGGCACCGCGCTGCCGGAAAGCGCCGTCACCTTCATGGCCGTGGTCTTCGGCGATACCCCCGAACAAAAGGATATCGGTGTCGGCGCCGCGATGGGCGGTCCGCTGGTGCTTGCCACGCTGGCCTATGCGGTCGTCGGCCTGGCCCTGTGGCGCGCCCGCCGCGGCAAGCCCACGCAGGCGAACTGTATCAACGCGGACCAGCGCCGGCTGGCCCGCGACCAGGCCTGGTTCATGGGCATCTTCATCTTCAAGGTGGGCCTGGGCCTGCTGGCCTTTGCCTGGAAGCCCTGGCTGGGCTTTGTGTTCCTGGTCACCTATGCGCTCTACATCAAGCGTGAACTCAGCAACGACGAGGCATCCCTGGACAGCGATGACCTCGAACCCCTGAAGCTGCGGCCGCGCGATGAGAACCCCACGATGTTCTGGGCCGTCACGCAGACCGTCATGGCGCTGGTCGTGATCGCCGGCGCCTCGCACGTGTTCGTGAACCAGATCGAACTGCTGGGCATCGCCATGGGCGCATCGCCCCACGTGGCCGCGCTGCTGCTGGCCCCGGTGGCCACCGAGCTGCCGGAGATCATGAATGCGCTGATCTGGGTGCGCCAGGGCAAGGAACGCCTGGCGCTGGCCAACATTTCGGGCGCCATGATGATCCAGGCGACGATCCCCAGCGCGCTTGGCATCTTCATGACGCCGTGGCTGCTGGATGCCCCGCTGCTCGCGGCGGGCTTTTTCACGATGCTGTCGATCGGACTGCTGTGGCTGCGTTTCCGCCGGTCCGCCATGAGCGTGCCGGCGCTGTCGGCGGTGGGCGGGCTGTACGCGATTTTCGCGGGCTACCTGGGCTGGCATTTCTACGGGTAACGACGGGCAGGCCGGGCAGGCGTGCGCGCCCGTCCGGCCTTGGCGCTTTTCTACGTCAAAAATGCACCCAACCCTTGTCCATCAGTACAAACCCGCGTAAAATTTCGCTGTTTTCCATCCCAGGAGCAGTCTTCGTGAATACCGATTCCGGCGAAAGTTGTCGATCTTGCATCGACGTCGCTGTCTGACAGGATCCACGCAGAACTCCGTCTGCCGCATCCTGTCATTTAGCAGGTTGCGGTGTATCCCAGGCGCCAGGCTTCAGCCCGGCCAGTAATGCAGGCTCTTGGCCTGCCGGGACCCTCCCCAACGTAAACCGCCAGAACCGCCGCTAGTCGCAGCGCCAGCGTTCGTGCACGTTCGTCGTGTCCGCCGCCAGGGCGCTGTCCGGCTGCGCACGTGTTCGCGATCACGCTCCGCCTTCTTGTCATGGAGGTCGTTATGCGTTTCTTCGACTTGTTCCTGCGCCGTGCCGGCGTGGACCGCGCCACCGCCCTGGGCCGCCGCCGCGGCACCTCCCGGCTGACGGTGATCTGTCCGCGCGGCGAGCTCGGCGCACTGCGCAAGCAGATCTGCCTGGACTTCAGCGCCGCTGGCCTGGATGTCGCCCAAGTGCAGGTCGACCAAGGCCAAGATCCCGATCTCGCGTCGGCTTGCATCACGGTCAATTGCCCGCCCGAACTGCGGGCCGAATTGATGACGCAAGCGCGCCGTTTGAGCGCCAACCCCGCCGTGCGCCACGTGCATTTCGGCGCACAGGCCGCGATGGCCTGACCCCCCCACAAACATTTCCTTCCCAGGAGAAATCATGCCTAGCGCCTTAGACCCAGAGCCTCGATTGCGCCCTGTGCGCGGCCCCGGCATGCCTATCTGACCCGTCACTCACTGCGAGCCGACTGGCCGGATAGTCATCCCGGTCCGTACGGAATCCGCAGCCTGGAATCCCCGGCCCCGCCCGCGTCCCGCGAGCATCGGCGCCCGGTCCCGGTTCCACCGCCCGCTTCCCTTCCGTTTTTCGCACCCGGCGCGCCATAGACGCGATCCGGACACCGGCAACATTGCTCCGGCGCCTTCGCACGCCCGTCAGCGGCGGCCTCACGGCATTTCCCAGGAAACGCCGCGGTCCGCTGGGGCCTGCGCGCGGCCGCCACCGGCAGGGTCGTCCGTGTCTCCCGCAACAACACCAATAAATGCGGAGCACTCCCATGTTTGCTTTCCTGAAATCCTTTTTTTCCTCCGCCGCGCGTCTGCGCCGCACCGGCCGGCACTTTCGCCGCGCCCCGATCCTTGAACAAGGCGCGGACATCGCCGCGGTTTCTTCCGAAGCCGCCCGCCGCGCCAGCTTGCGCATGGTCGAGACGTCCCGGCTGGGCTTCGATTCCCTGTTCGACCGGTTCGGCAGCGGCTGGGGCGGACTGTCCGACGCCCAGGCGCAGGCCGCCCGCGAACGGCATGGCGCCAACGAAGTCGACCACGAAAAGCCGCTGTCCTGGCCGCATCACCTGTGGCTGTCCTATCGCAATCCGTTCAATCTGCTGCTGACCGCGCTGGCGTTCCTGTCGTGGCTGACCGACGTGCGCATGGCGGCGCCCGAGGACCAGTCCTGGACGGCCGTGGCGATCATCGGCTCGATGGTGCTGATCTCCACTGTGCTGCGTTTTGTGCAGGAGCAGCGTTCGAACCGCGCCGCCGAAGCCCTGAAGGCGATGGTGCGCAACACCGCGACGGTCCTGCGCAGCGATGCCGGATCGCCTGACGCGGGCAATGGCCGGCGCTTCTTCGGCGCGGCCTTGCACGCCACCGGGTCGCAACAGCGCGAAGTGCCGCTGGCCGATCTGGTGCCCGGCGACGTCGTGCTGCTCTCCGCGGGCGACATGGTCCCTGCCGACTGCCGCATTCTGAACGCCAAGGACCTCTTTGTGGCGCAGGCCGCGCTGACGGGCGAATCGCTGCCTGTTGAAAAGCATATGTCCCCGCGCGTGCAGTCGGCCAACCCGCTTGAACTGGAGAACATGGCCTTCATGGGCACCAATGTGGTCAGCGGCGCGGGTAGCGCGCTGGTGGTGGCCACGGGCTCGGACACGTACTTCGGCCAATTGGCGGGCCGCGTCACGCAGACCTCGCGCACGCCCACGCAATTCCAGCAAGGCATCAACCGCGTGAGCTGGATCCTGATCCGCTTCATGCTGGTGATGGCGCCGGTGGTGATGCTGATCAACGGCTTCACCAAGGGCGACTGGCTGGAGGCGCTGCTGTTCGCGCTGGCCATCGCCGTGGGCCTGACGCCCGAAATGCTGCCCATGATCGTCACGGCCACGCTTGCCAAGGGAGCCGTGCGCATGTCCCGCCGCAAGGTCGTCGTCAAGCGTCTGGACGCGATCCAGAACCTGGGCGCCATGAACGTGCTGTGCACCGACAAGACCGGCACGCTGACGCAGGACCGCATCGTGCTTGAGCGCCATACCGACGTCTACGGCGCGGCCAGCGACGACGTGCTGGCCTATGCCTACCTGAACAGCTACTACCAGACGGGTCTGAAAAACCTGCTGGACGTGGCCGTGCTGGAGCATGCGGAAGTGGCGCGCAGCCTGGATCTGGCGGGCCGCTACCGCAAGATCGACGAGATTCCATTCGACTTCTCGCGCCGCCGCATGTCCGTCGTGGTGAACGAGACCGAAAACGGCCGCGACCACCACGAACTGATTTGCAAGGGGGCGCTCGAGGAAATGCTGGAGGTCTGCACGCGGCTGCGCGCGGGCAATGACGTGCATCCGCTGACCGACGCGCGCCGCGCCGACATCCGCCACGTGACGGCTGGCCTGAACCGGGAAGGCCTGCGTGTCATCGCGGTGGGGGTGAAGGAGCTGCCGCCGACGCAGCAGGCCTACGGCGTGGCGGACGAATCGGACCTGGTGCTGGTGGGGTACATCGCATTCCTGGATCCGCCCAAGGAGTCGACGGGGCCCGCGTTGGCCGCATTGAAGGGCTCGGGCATCGAGGTCAAGGTGCTGACCGGCGATGTTGAACTCGTCACGCGCAAGGTTTGCCGCGAAGTGGGCCTGGACGTGCGCAAGGTGTACCTGGGCGCCGACATCGAGGCGATGGACGAGGACGAACTGGCGATCGCCGTGCGCGAGGCCAACGTGTTTGCCCGCCTGGCGCCGATTCACAAAGAACGCATCGTCCGCAGCCTGCGCGCGCAGGGCAATACGGTGGGATTCATGGGAGACGGCATCAACGACGCCCCGGCGCTGCGCGCGGCGGACGTGGGCATCTCGGTGGATTCCGCGGTGGATATCTCGAAGGAGGCTGCCGACATCATCCTGCTGGAAAAGAGTCTGATGGTGCTGGAGGACGGCGTGATCGAGGGCCGCAAGACCTTCTGCAACATGCTCAAGTACCTGAAGATGACGGCCAGCTCGAATTTCGGGAACGTGTTCTCGGTGCTGGTCGCCAGTGCCTTCCTGCCCTTTCTGCCGATGCTGCCCATCCACCTGCTGCTGCAGAACCTGATGTACGACATCTCGCAGACGGCCATTCCGTTTGACAATGTCGACGAAGAACTGCTGAAACAGCCGCAGCGCTGGGATCCGGAAGGCCTGGGCCGCTTCATGGTGTTCTTTGGCCCGATCAGCTCGATCTTCGATATCGCCATGTACGCCGTCATGTGGTTCGTGTTCCAGGCCAATTCGCCCGAGCATCAGACGCTGTTCCAGTCGGGCTGGTTTGTCGAGGGCCTGTTGTCGCAGACGCTGATCGTGCATATGATCCGCACTCGCCGGATTCCCTTCCTGCAAAGCCGTGCGTCCTGGCCGCTGATGGGAATGACGCTGATGGTGATCACGTTGGGGCTGGCGCTGCCGTTCTCGCCGCTGGCGGAGTACTTTCAGTTGCAGGCGTTGCCCTGGAGCTACTTCCCCTGGCTGGTCGGCATCCTCGTGGGATATTGCGTGCTGACGCAGACGCTCAAGCACTTCTGGGTCCGCCGCTACGGCTGGCTTTAGGCTGATCCAACCGGCGGCGGGCCCAGCGCCCGCCGCCAACGCAAGGAAGAATCATGAGAATTGCATTTTGCGCCGCATTGGCGGCGGCAGGCCTGATGCCCCACGGTGCTGCCCTGGCCGCGGATGCCGGCACCAGCGTGCAGCTGTACGGCATTGTGGACGCCGGTGTTGCCGTGACCCGGGTGTCGGGGCAGGGCAGCCACAGCGGCCTGTTGAACGGCGGCCTGACGGACTCGCTGTGGGGCCTGCAGGGGACGGAAGACCTGGGCGGCGGGTGGGCCGCCAGCTTCCAGCTGGAAAGCGGCTTCGACCCGTCCAGCGGCACCGCCGCCGACAGCAGCCGGCTCTTCAACTATGGCGCCTGGGCCGGGCTGGCGCATGCAAGCTACGGCGACCTGCGGCTTGGCCGCCAGTACACGGTCGGTCAGACCTACGGCAACGCGCTTGAAATCGCCTCGTGGAAAGACATGGGCATGGGGGCGACCTTCAAGGCGTCCGACAATTACCAATTCAGCAACATGGTGAACTGGTATTCCCCGCAATGGCAGGGGTTTCAGGCCGGGGTCGGCTACGCCTTCGACGCGGATGGACAGGACCAATTTCGCACCAACCAGAACACTCGTGCGATCAGTCTCGGCCTGAAGTATGAGGACGGGCCGCTCCTGGCCGTGGCCACCTGGGAACAACTGCGCCTGGCCAGCCCGCCCGCGCAGGCGGGCGGACGGCCGCAGGCATTCCAGGTGGGCGCTTCGTACGACTTCGAGGTGCTCAAGGTGTCGCTTGCGTGGTCGCGCCAGCGCAACGGTTACGTGGGGCTGGACGGGGGCGACCCGGACGGACTGGGCCTCGGGTTGGGACCCGCGGCCTTCGTGCAGGGCGGCACGGTCGACGCCTGGTTGGTCGGGGTCAGTGTTCCGGCCGGGCCGGGGGCCGTCCTGGTGCAATGGTCGCTGGCCCGGCCCAACTGGCGTTGGGACAACGGCATGACGGCGCGCAATGCGCAGGTTGCGACGCTGGGCTATACCTACGACCTGTCCCCGCGCACGACGCTCTACGCCTTCGCCGGCTATGCGTCGAACTACACGCTGGATAACCAGTTCGACCCCAGCAATGCCCACACCACACGCATCGGCACGGGCGTGTCGCACCGTTTCTGACACGTTCCAGCCCGGGCAGACGCCCGGCAGCGCGCAATGGCGGGGTCTACTACAATCGCCGATAGACGGCGCCGGGCGCCGGCCCTTGTCTTCGCGTCGTTTCTCGGATGGCACGCATGGATAGTCTCGAATGGCTCGTACCCTGGGAGTTCTCTCCCACGCTGGTGGCTTCCTTCCTGGTGGCCATCGTGCTGTTCGTACGCGGCCAACGGGTCCACCATGTCACGCGCGCGCGCCAGATCCTTTTCTGGACGGGGATGGTTCTCTTGTACCTGTCCCTGCACACCCGGCTCGACTACTACGCCGAGCGCATGTTCTTCATCCATCGCATCCAGCATCTGGTGCTGCACCATCTCGGGCCGCTGCTCGTCATGGCGGCCTTCCCGGGACAGGTCATGCGGGCGGGCCTGCCGATGCGGTGGCGCGTGCGGCTGCGTGATTTCCTGCGCACCGGCACGGGCCGGGCCACGGTGGCGGTGCTGACCCATAAGATCTTCGTGCCGGCGCTTTTCGTGTTCCTGGTGCTGATCTGGCTGATTCCGTCGGTACAGTTCTACTCGATGCTCGACTGGCGTCTTTACCGCCTCATGAACTGGTCGGTCGTGATCAGCGGGTTCATGTACTGGAACCTCATCCTGGACCGCCGTCCCGCGCCCCCCGCGGCCATGTCGCCGGGCGGACGGGTCATTTCGCCGGTGGCGACCATGCTGCCGCAAATGGTGGCGGGCGCCGTCATCGCCTTCACGGAAAGCGACATCTATCCGCTCTTTGAACTATGCGGCCGGGCGATCGCCATGTCGGCGCAGACCGATCAGACGATCGGCGGATTGACGATGTGGATTCCTGCCGCGCTCGTTGAGGTGATCGGGCTGATGGTGGCGTTGGGCACGCTGATGCGCCTGTCGGCCAAGGGGCGGTTGCGCAAGGCGGACCGCGATGCGCGCGCGCGCGCCAAGTCGGGCGCGGCGCTGTCTTCCTGAATCCGGCGGCCAATGCGGCACTGATGTGCCCATTCCCGCCAGGCCGCGCCGGTCATTCCGGCAGCAGGCCGTGATACTTCTTGCCCAGCGCCACGGTGGCCTGGAACATGCCCGCCTTGTTGCCGCAGTCGTAGCGCACGCCGTCGAAGCGGTGCGCATAGACCTCGCGCTCGCGCATCAGCGAGGCGATGCCGTCGGTCAACTGGATTTCGTTGCCCGCGCCCATCTTGGTCGAGCGCAGATGGTCGAAGATTGCCGCTTCCAGCACATAGCGGCCCACCACGGCCAGCGTCGACGGCGCGGCTTCGGGATCCGGCTTTTCAACGATGTGCGTGACGCGTTCGGTGCGGCCATCCGCCTGCGTGTCGCCCGTGTGCGTGGCCACGATGCCATACTTGCGCGTGTCGGCGCGCGGTACGTCCTGCACACCCAGCACGCTGGCGTTGCGCGCCACGGCGACGTCCACCAGCTGCTTCATGGCGGGCGTATCGGCGTCGATCAGGTCGTCGGCCAGCAGCACCGCGAAGGGCTCGTCGCCCACGGCGGGGGCGGCCGACAACACGGCATGGCCCAGGCCCAGCGGGGCCGATTGGCGAATATAGAGGCAATTGACGTGCGCGGGTAGAATGCCCCGCACCATCGCCAGCAGTTCATGCTTGCCCTTGCTTTCCAGGTCGGATTCCAGCTCGGGCGCGGAGTCGAAATGGTCTTCGATGGCGCGCTTGTTTCGGCCAGTCACGAATATGAGATCGGTAATCCCCGCAGCGACGGCTTCTTCCACCGCGTACTGAATGAGGGGCTTGTCGACCACGGGCAGCATTTCCTTGGGCATCGCCTTGGTGGCGGGCAGGAAGCGGGTGCCCATGCCGGCGACAGGGAAAACGGCTTTACGGACGGGACGCATTGAGACCTCGTTGAGGATTCGATGAAACATTTTAAGCTCATCGCTATCATAGGCTTATGAACCGCAGGAAAATGCCATCCATTTGCTCGATTGCGAAACGGGGCGCGATCGCGAGCCTCTGCGCGGCGCTCGCCGTTCCCGTTGCTCCCGTCACGGCATGGGCGCAGCCGGTTGGGCTGCCCTCCATGGGCGCCGCATCGTCGTCCGACCTGTCGCCCATGCTGGAGCGCACGCTGGGCGAAGCGATCATGGCGCAGGGCCGCCGCGACCCTTCCTATATCGATGATTCCGAACTCAGCCAGTACCTCACGACGATGGGGCGCAAGCTTGCGGCGTTTGCGCCGGGCGGCGTGCCCGAGGTCGAGATGTTCGGCGTGCGGGATCCAGAGATCAACGCATTCGCGATGCCGGGCGGCTTCATTGGGATCAACACGGGCCTGATCGTGTCGTCGGCCAGCGAGTCCGAACTGGCCGCTGTGGTGGCCCACGAAATCGGGCACGTCGTGCAGCGCCACATTGCGCGGGGCATGACCCAGCAGAACCAGAACGGCATGCTGATGCTGGCCAGCCTGGCGGGCGCGCTGCTCGCGGCGCTGGCGGGCGGCGGCGCCAATCTGTCGATGGGCGTGGCCGCCTTCGGGCAGGCGGCGGCCATCAATCGCCAGCTGGGATTCTCGCGCGACGCGGAGCGCGAGGCCGATCGCGCCGGCCTGCAGATGCTGACGAAGGCTGGCTACGACGCCGAAGGCATGTCGCAGATGTTTGCGCGGCTGATGAACGCATCGCGCCTGAACGAAGGCGCGGGCGGCGGCTCGTGGGCCAGCACCCACCCGCTGTCGATCGAGCGGATGTCGGACGTGCAGAACCGCGCCCGCGCGCTGCCGGCGTCGCGGCATCTGGACAGCGACGACTTCTGGTACATCCGCGCCAAGATGCGCGTGGTGCAGGGCCGCGACACGGTCGGCCTGCGCACGGCCGGGCAGCAGTTGCAGGACGAGTCGCAGGCGCTTTCGGGCGTGCGGCAGTCCGCCGCGTATTACGGGCTGGCCCTGCAGAACTTCCAGCGCAACAACCTGCCGGAAGCAGAACGCTACTGGAACCTGGCTTCCGCCAATGGCCGCAGTTCGCCGCAGCTGGCGAAGCTCGCCGTGGATATCGCGCTGGCGCGCAAGGCTTATCCGCAGGCGATGTCGCTTGCCGACGCGGGCACCAAGCGCTATCCCGATCATCGTGCGTTGGGCATCGCCTACGCCCAGGCGCTACAGGCCAATGGCCGGCATGCCGAGGCGCAGGATTACCTGCGCGCCAAGATCAAGGAGTGGGGCAGCGACGAGCCAAGTCTTTACCAGATGCTGGCGCAAAGCGAAGAGCGCAACGGCAAGCCGGTGCAGGCGCGCCGCGACCTGGCCCGCTACTACGTCATGACGGGTGCGTATGCCGCGGCGGAATCGCAGCTGCAACAGGCGCGCGGCATGTCCAACGACTTCTACGAGCAGTCGCAGATCGACGTGCAGATCAAGGAAGTCAAGGACAAGCTGGCCGAAGAGCGCCGGCTGCTCGAGCGCTTCAAGTCAGGTTAATACAAGGTGTCTGACACCCCTGAGGCGGCGTCGCAAGCCCGCGGTTCACTCTCGCGGGTGTCAGACACCTTCTGAGCCAGCCGCGCCCTTTACAGCCCGGTTTCGAAGAACCGCCCCAGGCGCTGGGGCAACCAGTTCAGGTGGCCCGGGAAGCTGCCCGTGGGAAAGCCCGCGTGCCCGCCATCGGAAGGCTGGTGCAGCAAGATGCCCGGCGCGCATTCGTCTGGTTTGGGCAGCGAGGCGGCAGGGATGAACGGGTCATTGCGCGCATTGAGCACCAGCGTCGGCACGGCGATCTTGGGCAGCCATGGCTTGCTTGACGCCCGCGTCCAGTAGTCCAGCGCATTGCGAAAGCCGTGCATCGGCGCGGTGTAGGTGTCGTCGAACTCGCGCAGATCGTGCGCGTGCGCAATCCGCATGACGTCGATGGAACCGGGAAAACGATGCGCTTTTTCCAGCACCTTGTGCTTGAGCGTCTTCAGGAAGTGCGCCGTGTAGACGCGCCGGTTGAAGATGCCGGTCGACAGCGTCTTGCCGCAGGCGACCAGATCCAGCGGCG
>JAEYVD010000145.1 GCA_023432075.1 Pseudomonadota bacterium
GGCGGTTATCGATGCAGGTGATTTTAGGGGTTCCCCCCGATAAAGGGGCCGGGCTGTTACCGTATGGGACAATACTTTGTTGTCAACCGTATCACCCGACCCACCCTTCTTGATCAAGAAGCACTCCATGGACAAGCCTATCGAACCTGCGTTTTCCTTTTCGGAACGCGCCCTGCAACTCACCAGCTCCGCCATCCGCGAGATTCTCAAGGTCACCGAGCGCCCCGAAGTCATTTCGTTCGCAGGCGGTCTGCCCGCGCCCGGCGGCTTTCCGGTAGAAGTGGTGCGTGCGGCATTCGACAAGGTCCTGTCCACCAACGGCCGCGCGGCCCTGCAGTACGGTCCCACCGAAGGCTATGCCCCGTTGCGCAAGTGGGTCGCCGATGAACTGACTGCATCCGGCGCCGACGTCGCCCCCGACCAGGTCCTCATCGTTTCCGGCTCGCAGCAGGCGCTGGATCTGCTGGGCAAGGTGCTCATCGACAAGGACAGCAAGGTGCTGGTCGAAGACCCCAGCTATCTGGGCGCGCTGCAATCGTTCAGCCTGTACCAGCCGAACTTCGTGCCGGTGCCCACCGACGAAGGCGGCCTGATCCCCGAAGCGATCACGCCCGAACTGGCCGCCGGCGCCCGCTTCCTGTACGCCCTGCCCAACTTCCAGAACCCGACGGGCCGCACGCTCAACCTGGAACGCCGCATCGCGCTGGTCAAGCGCGCCGCCGAACTGGGCCTGACCATCGTCGAGGACGATCCCTACGGCGAACTGCGCTACGCCGGCGAGCCGCAGCCCGGCCTGATCGCGCTTGCCAAGGAATACGGCGCGAACGTCGTCCGCCTGGGCACGTTCTCCAAGGTGCTGGCGCCGGGCCTGCGCCTGGGCTACATCGTCGGCGGCCGCGCCCTCATCAACAAGCTGGTGCAGGCCAAGCAGGCCACGGACCTGCACACGCCCACGCTGACCCAGATGGCCGTGTACGAGATCGTCAAGGACGGCTTCCTGGCCGAACACCTGCCGAACGTGCGCGAGATCTACCGCGCCCAGGGCAGCTGCATGCTGGACGCCATCCAGAAGGAATTCCCGTCCACTGTCAGCTGGACCAAGCCGGAAGGCGGCATGTTCATCTGGCTGACGCTGCCCGAGCACATCGACAGCACCAAGCTGCTCGAAAAAGCCATCGCGCAGAATGTGGCCTTCGTGCCCGGCGCGCCGTTCTACAGCGGCGAAGGCAAGCGCAACACGCTGCGCCTCAGTTTCGCGACCGTGCCGGAAGACAAGATCCGCACTGGCATCGCCATCCTGGGCAAGCTGCTGAAGGCAGAATGACCACATCCGACGCCGTCCCTTGACGGGGCGGCGCGGATGCCGTGATTACCGATCGGCCGGGCGCAGCGCCCGGCCGTTGTTTTATGCTGTCGGCTTTCCCGACCTCTTTTGACCGAGACAGTGAGCGCTTCGCAACCTTCCCCCGCCGACCTCAGTGACATCGTCTTCACCGACTGGGTCGAACGCTGGCTTCCGAAGTCATGGCGTCCCTATGCCCGCCTGTGCCGCCTGGACCGCCCCATCGGCACCTGGCTGACCCTGCTGCCGGCGATCGCCGCGCTGGTCCAGGCCGCGGGCGGCCTGCCCGACTTCAAACGCCTCATCGTGTTCTCGCTGGGCGCGCTGCTCATGCGCGGCATCGGCTGCACCGTCAACGACATGTGCGACCGCAACTTCGACAAGCACGTCGAACGCACGCGCTTCCGTCCGCTGACCAGCGGCCAGTTGACGATGAAGAACGCCATCTGGTTCCTGCTCGGCCAGCTGCTTGTCTGCGGCTCGCTGCTCTTTTTCCTGAACGACATGAGCCGCTGGCTGGCCGTGGCGGTTCTGCCCTTCGTCTTTATCTATCCGCTGTGCAAGCGCGTCACATACTGGCCGCAGGTCGTGCTGGGCATCTGCTTTAACTGGGGCATGCTCATGGCCTGGTCGGACACGCAGAACCATGTGCCGCTTGCCGCCATCGCCATGTGGATGGGCGCCGTGCTGTGGCAAGTGGGCTACGACAGCATCTACGCCTACGTGGACGTGCGCGACGATCGCAGCCTGGGCCTGCACTCGACCGCCATGCGCTTTGGCGACCAGGGCAAGCTCTGGATCGGCGGTTTCTACGTGGGCACGGTGCTGCTGTGGGCCTGGGGCGGGCATGCGATGGGCCTGTCGTGGGCGTATCAGGTGGGCATGATTGCCGTGGCGGCACACCTCGCGTGGCAATTGAAGGTCTTCGACATTCAGCGTCCCGACCGTAACTTCATGCTCTTTCGCGCCAACCTGTGGCTGGGCGCGCTGCTTGTCGTAGCCGCGCTGGCGGGTGCGCTGATCCGCTGATCCCCGGCAAACGCCACGGCGCCCGGCCGTGGCGCTTGCCGCTTCGGCCCGCCTGTTTGCGGGATTGCCGCGCGCGGGCGATGATGGCCTTTCCGCCCACGTCAAGGAGTCACCGCATGCCCGCATCGTTCAAATCCCTGACTGTCGCCGCCGCCGCGTGCGCCCTCTTTGCCGCATTGCCGGCGCAGGCCGCCACCGACTGCGCACCGCTGCGCGGTTGCGCGGCCAAGTTCTGCCACATCGAAAACGACATCGCCGCCGCGCAGGCGCAAAACAACACGCGCCGCGAGGCCGGCCTTCGCAAGGCGTTGTCCGAGGCCAAGGCAAGCTGCACCGACAGCCGCCTGCAATCGCAGCGCGAGGCCGACGTGCGCGAGAAGCAATCCAAGGTCGCTGAGCGCCAGCAGGAGCTGAAAGAGGCTAAGGCCAAGGGCAAACAGGACAAGATCGACAAAGCCCAGCGCAAACTCGAAGAAGCGCAGGCCGAATACAACGACGCACTGGCCGACCTGAACCGCTGAGCCGCCGCGGTTTGCGGGCCAGGGCGTCTCGCCGCGCTGGCCGCCTCCTTCCGGCCGACTTCTGGCCGCCGCCTTCCGGTCGACTTCCGGCCCCCTCCCCCTGTCTTCGCTGCACCCGCCAGCCCCCGGCGCACGGCCGGAAATCTGACGCGTCATCCTATGGAAATATCGCCATCCATGGCGCCAACATGGACAATCCAAGTCGATTAGCCATGATTATGGAAAGATGTTTTCAAGGAATAAGGGTTTATCCCAGGATTGTTTAGGCACAGAATGCCTCTCATCGGGACACAGCAAGCGAGCCCCAGGCAATCAGGTCTGAGGCTCGAATCCCAAGCTCACAAGACTCGGAGGTCTGCCATGAAAACCCTTGCTACCGCATTGATGTTGTCCATGTCCGTTCTGGCCGCCGGCGCCCAAGCCGCCGAAGCCGACCAAGCCCCCACCCGCGCTCAGGTTCAAGCCGAGCTGCAACAAGCCAAGGTTTCGGGCCAATACACCTTCGGCGAAGAAGGCTACCCCGCCCCCATCGCCCAACGCAGCAGCCTGACCTCGCAGCAAGTGCAAGCTGAGCTGGCCCAGGCCAAGAATGCCGGCCAGGTCACCTTCGGCAACATGGACTACCCGCCCGTCGCGGCTTCGGCTTCCGCCTCGACGCTGACCCGCGCCCAAGTTGAATCGCAACTGGCGCAAGCCAAGACCGAAGGCCTGGTGACCTTCGGCAACATGGACTATCCCCCCCACCTGGGCAGCTGATCCACGGGCCGCGCCGGCCGTGAATC
>JAEYVD010000177.1 GCA_023432075.1 Pseudomonadota bacterium
CAGCAGGGGAGGCGGCGTCCGTTCAGGGTGTCGCGATGCACGTTTTGTTCGTTTTGGATCCCTTGCCGCTGCTCAAGGCGTACAAGGATAGTTCGGTCGCCATGATGCGTGCCCTCGTGGCGCGCGGGCACACGCTCAGCGTGGCCATGCAAGGCGACCTCTACATCGAGGCGGGCGTCGTCAAGGCGCAGACCACCCCGATCGAGCTGGTCGGCGACGCCGACCTGCACGGCCACGACTGGTGGCGCGAATCCGCCTCCCAGGATTTGCCGCTGGCGGATTTTGGCGCGGTCGTGATGCGCAAAGACCCCCCGTTCGACATGGAATACGTGTATTCCACGCATCTGCTCGAATATGCCGAGGCGCAGGGCGCCTGCGTGTTCAACGGCGGCGCGGCCATCCGCAACCACCCCGAAAAACTGGCCATCACCGAAATCAGCGAGTTCACCGCCCCGACGCTGGTGACCCGCAACATGGCGCGCCTGAAGGCGTTCCACGAGCAGCACCAGGATGTCATCGTCAAGCCGCTGGACGGCATGGGCGGCACGGGCGTGTTCCGCCTGCAGCCCAAGGATCCCAACCTGAATGCCATCCTGGAAACGCTGACCGACAACGGCGCGCGCACGATCATGGCGCAGCGCTTCATCCCGGACATCGTCAAGGGCGACAAGCGCATCCTGCTGATCGGCGGCGAACCTGTGCCGTATTCGCTCGCGCGCATCCCGCTGGCCGGCGAAACGCGCGGCAACCTGGCTGCCGGCGGCCGTGGTGTGGCCCAGGAACTCTCCCCCCGGGACCGCCAGATCGCCGAAGCCGTGGCGCCCAAGCTGGCCGCCCGCGGTCTGCTCCTGGTTGGCCTGGATGTCATCGGCGACTTCGTCACCGAAGTCAACGTCACCAGCCCCACCTGTTTCGTCGAAATTGCCGAACAGACCGGTTTCGATGTCGCTAGCATGTTCGTGCAGGCGCTCGAAAAGGCGGTGGCCGCCAAGGCTGCAGGCGCTGCTGCCGTCGCAGCCTGATTTTCCGGAACCGACATGACCACGGGTATTGTGATCGTCGTGCATGCGCCCCTGGGCGCTGCAATGCGCGAATGCGCGAGCCACGTCATGGGCGATCTGGACGGCATGCTGGCTATTCACGACATCCAGCCCGAAGATCAGCCGGACGACCTGGCGCCGGATGTCTTGAAAGACATCCTCGAACAGGACCACGGCGCGGGCGTGCTGGTGCTGACCGACCTGATCGGCGCCACGCCCGCCAATATTTCCAAGCGCGCGGTCGCCGACGCGCAGGCCCAGGGCATTCAGTGCTGTGTGCTCGCGGGACTCAACACCCCGATGCTGCTGCGCGCATTGACCTACCGCAACCTGCCGTTGGCCGAAACCCGCGAAAAGGCGCTTGCGGGCGGGGTGCAGGGCGTCTTGCGGGTAGACTGACGGGCAGAAAATTGCCCTATTATGTCGGCTATTATTTCTAGCCGACGATCGGTTCGACGATTGGCTGCGATCAACACTGCGGCATAGTCCGCGGTCACCATCTTTCCTATGCCTAATACTGACATTGTCATCAGCAACAAACTGGGATTGCACGCTCGGGCCGCGGCCAAGCTGACGCAGCTTGCCAGCAAGTTTTCCAGTGAGATCTTCATTTCGCGCGGGGCGCAGCGCGTGAACGCCAAGAGCATCATGGGCGTCATGATGCTGGCGGCCGGGCTGGGCGTCACGGTCAAGCTGGAGGCTTCCGGCAGCGATGCCGAGCAGGCCTTGTCCGAAATCCAAACTCTGTTCGACAGCAAATTCGGTGAGCACGAATAGCGCGTCTTCTGAAGCAGCCGGCCCGGCTCGGGCCGGTTCGCCCGTATCCGCGCCCGGCGCGCCCGCTGCCGGCGCGTCCCACGGGGCTGGCTCTGCCAGCCCCGTTGTGTGTCTGTACGGCAAAGGCGTCGCCAAGGGATACGCCATCGGGCGCGCCGTCGTCATGGGCGCGGCCGCCCTTGAAGTGGCGCACTACCGGATCTCGCCCGAAGACGTACCCGCAGAGAGCGCACGTCTGACCGAGGCGCTGGCCTCGGCGCAGCAGGAACTGCTGCAATTGGCCGACACGCTGCCGGCCGACGCGCCGCGCGAGCTGGGCGCGATGCTCAACGTGCACAGCCTGCTCCTGGGCGATCCGCTCCTGGCCGAACAGACGCTCGCCCTGATCGCCGACCGTCACTACAACGCCGAATGGGCGCTGACCACGCAGGGCCAGATCCTGGGGCAGCAGTTCGACGCCATGGAAGACGAGTACCTGCGTGAGCGCGGGGCGGATGTGCGCCAGGTGATCGAGCGCGTGCTGCACGTCCTGGCCGGCACGTCGGCGATCCTGCCCGACATGTCCCACATGGGCGGCGACGATGCCCTGGTGGTAGTGGCGCACGACATCTCTCCCGCCGACATGCTGCGCCTGCGGGGCGGGCGGTTTGCCGCCTTTGTCACCGATCTGGGCGGCCCGACGTCTCATACCGCGATCGTGGCGCGCAGCATGGGCGTGCCCGCCGTGGTCGCCATGGGCAACGTGCGCGAGCTCGTGCGCGACGGCGACATGCTGATCATCGACGGTTCGGTGGGCGCGGTGGTGGTCAACCCGTCCGACCGCATCCTCCAGGAATACCGCCGCCGCCAGGCCGCGTACGCAGACGAGCGCGCCGAGCTTGGTCTGCTGCGCGACGAGCCCTCCGTCACGCTGGACGGCATCGATATCGTCCTGCACGCCAACATCGAGCTGCCCGACGAAGCCGCGCTGGCGCTGGCTTCCGGTGCGCATGGCATCGGACTCTTTCGCAGTGAATTCCTCTTCATGGGCCGGCCCGACCTGCCTGGCGAAGAAGAGCAGTACGAGGCCTACGCGTCGGTCGTCAAGGTGATGGCAGGCCGTCCGGTCACCATTCGTACGCTGGACATCGGCTCGGACAAGACGCTGGACGGCGAGGCCACCGTGGCCACCAATCCCGCTCTGGGGCAGCGCGCCATCCGCTACTGCCTGGCGCGCCCGGAGATGTTCGCGACCCAGCTGCGCGCCATCCTCAGGGCATCCGCCCACGGCCCGGTGCGCCTCTTGATCCCGATGATCGCGCACATGCACGAAGTCGTGGCCACCAAGGCCGCCATCGAGGCCGCCCGCCGCGAACTGGATGCTCGGGGCCAAGCGTATGCGCCGCACATGGAAGTGGGGGCGATGGTCGAGGTGCCCGCGATCGCCATCGCGATCGAACCTTTTGCTCAGGCGCTGGATTTCCTGTCGATCGGCACCAACGACCTGATCCAGTACACGCTTGCCATCGACCGTGGCGACCACGACGTGGCGTCGCTCTACGATCCCTTGCACCCGGCGGTGTTGCGCCTGGTCGCCAACACCATCAATGCGGGCGAACGCGCGGGCAAGCCGGTCGCCGTCTGCGGCGAAATGGCGGGCGATTCGCGCATGACGCGACTGCTGCTGGGCTTGGGCCTGACCGAGTTTTCCATGCACCCGCAACAGCTCCTGGACGTGAAACGCGAGGTGCGCCGCGCGCATTCCAACGCGCTTCGCATCAAGGTGGCCTCGGCGCTGAACCGCGCCTTGCCCGTCGACCTGGACGCCCTCGGCCCGGCTTGATTCGTCC
>JAEYVD010000204.1 GCA_023432075.1 Pseudomonadota bacterium
GCGCCGGACAGGGGTTCATTGCTGCGCACGCACAATTTGAGCTGGCGCCGCGCCCACGCGTCCGTCAAAGGGATAATCCTTAGATCGCCGCAATCGAAAAGGGACAGCGCCTCCACGGGCACGATGCCGATGCCCAGTTCCCGGCGCACCATCGACACCAGCGCATCGTACGAGGTGACCTGGAACCGCAGCCGCACTGTCCGATTGATGGCTGCCGCCTCGCGCGTGAACAGGTAGTTCGCGGCGCTGCCCCGGTGCATGCCGACGTGGTCGTATTCCAGCGTGTCGGCAAACGCCACGCGCTCGCGCGCGGCAAGCGGATGAGACCGGTTGACCACCAGCGTCATCACATCGCGCCGGTACGGAAAACTCTGTAGCCCGCTGTCGTCGTCGGTCTGGGTATAGATGCCGATATCGCTCACGTTTTCCTGCACCGCGCGCGTCACCGCCGAACTGACGTTTTCCTCAAGATCGATCTGCACGCCGGGATGCAGAGCCAGAAAGCGCTGCAGATCTTCCGGCAGAAACTGCGTGATCGACGACAGGTTGGCCGCAATGCGCACGTGCCCGCGCACGCCCGACGAAAAGTCCCGGATCTCGTCCGTGAGGCCGCGCGCCTGATGCAGCAGCGCCCGCGCATGCCGCGCCAACGCGTGACCCGCGCCCGTCGCTTCCACCCCGCGAGCATGCCGCGTGATCAGCGCCACATCCAGGATGCGCTCCAGTTCCGACAACCGCTTGCTCAGCGCAGACGGCGCGATGTGCTCCCGCGCGGCGGCCGCGGCAATGCTGCCTTCTTCGACCACGGCCACAAAGACCTGCAGGCTGTAGAGATCCAGGCGAGGCGCGGATGATCGAATCGGCGTGTCGAAAGTCATGGCACGAGCGTACCGTAACGATTCCCGGAAATGCAAAAAGCCCCGATTTCTGGGAAATCGGGGCTTTTGGGGGCTGGCCGGTGGGGCCTTGCCGGTATTCCTGGCGGACAGAGGGGGATTCGAACCCCCGATACGCTTTTGACGTATACACGCTTTCCAGGCGTGCGCCTTCAACCGCTCGGCCACCTGTCCTACTGCACCTTCAGGGGCCTTTTGGTACTGCTAAAAAGGCGCTGCTGAAAATGCGAATCCGCGATTCTAGCAGAATGCGCGGCTACACAGCAAGCGGCCAAACAAAAAGGGACGCACTACGCGCGTCCCTTCCCCTGCCAGCGGCATTACTTCGACGCGGGCGGGTCCTGCTCCCGGTAGGAGCTGATCGTACCGTCCGGTTCGGTCTCTTCCAGCCGGACACGAAATCCCCACAGGCGGGCCAGATGCTTCATGACCTGTTCGGCATCTTCGCCCGCCAGCGGCCGGCCGCGGCTTTTCAGGTGGCGCAGCACCAGCGAGCGGTCGGTGTCGCGGTTGAAGCGGATGACCTGGATGTCGGGCACCTGGTTGTCACGGTTGTGCTGCGCGGCAAGCAGGCGGCGGATGTCGCGGTAGCCCTCGTCGTCGTGGATCGCGGCCACTTCCAGCTTGGGGTTGGCCTGATGGTCCGAGATGGCGAAGAAGCGGAACTCGCGGATCAGCCGCGGGGACAGGTATTGCGAGATGAAGGATTCGTCCTTGAAGTTGCGCATGGCGAAGTCCAGCGTCTTCAACCAGTCGCCGCCCGCAATGTCGGGGAACCAGCGGCGGTCTTCGGGCGTGGGCGCCTCGCAGATGCGGCGGATGTCCGACATCATGGCAAAGCCCAGCGCGTAGGGGTTGATGCCGCCATAACCGCGTTCGTCAAAGCCGCGCTGGCTGACGACGTTGGTGTGGCTTTGCAGGAACTCCATCATGAAGCCGTCGTTCACCAGCCCCTTGTCATGCAGGCGGTTCAGGATGGTGTAGTGCCAGAACGTGGCCCAGCCTTCGTTCATGACCTTGGTCTGGGTCTGCGGATAGAAATACTGCGCGACCTTGCGCACGATGCGCACCAGTTCCTTCTGCCACGGCGCCAGCTTGGGCGAGTACTTCTCGATGAAGTACAGCAGGTTTTCCTCGGGCTCGGGCGGAAACACGGTTGCCGCAACGCGGGTGTCCTTGTCCGCCTCGATCCGCGGCAGCGTGCGCCACAGGTCGTTATATTGCAGGCGCGCGTGTTCTTCGCGCTCGGCCTGGCGGGTCGCCTCTTCCTTGTACGAGACCGGCGTCGGCCGCTTGTAGCGATCCACCCCGTGATGCGACAGCGCATGGCAGGAGTCCAGCAGCGACTCCACGGCGTCGATGCCGTAGCGGTCTTCGCAGTCCATCACGTACTTGCGCGCGAAGACCAGGTAGTCCAGCACACCATCGGCGTCCGTCCATTGCCGGAACAGGTAGTTGCCCTTGAAGAAGGAATTGTGCCCGTAGCAGGCGTGCGCAATCACGAGCGCCTGCATCGGCATGGAATTCTCTTCCATGAGGTACGAGATGCAGGGGTTGGAATTGATGACGATTTCGTACGCCAGCCCTTGCATGCCGCGGCGGTAGAACTGCTCGTTGCGGATGAATTCCTTGCCGTAGGACCAGTGGGGATAGCCAATGGGCAAGCCCGCCGATGCGTAGGCATCCAGCATCTGTTCCGAGGTGATGACCTCGATCTGGTTCGGATAGGTGTCCAGGCCGTATTCGCGGGCGATCTGCGAGATCGCGTCGTCATAGGTCTGGATCAGTTCGAACGTCCATTCGGAACCCTGCGAGATCGGCACGGCGGTGCCGCCCGACCCCGGCTCCGCGAGAGCACCCATGTTGGCGTTCATGCGGTCTCCTTCTTGAACAGGTCGTGGAACACGGGAAAGATCTCGCCGCGATCGCAGATGCGCCGCATGACGAAATGCGGTTCCAGTTTCTGTTCGTACTCGGCCCACAGGCTGCTCTTGCGAGCCTCTTGCGAGTCGGGAATTTCAATATAGGCAAAGTAGCGCGTCGAGGGCAGCAGATGCTCGGCCAGGAATCGCGCGCTTTTGCCCGCGTCGGCGCCAAACGAGTCGCCGTCGCTGGCCTGCGCCGCATAGACGTTCCATGCGGCCGGCGGATAGCGCTTTTCCAGGATCTCGCGCATCAGCTCCAGCGCCGACAGCACGATCGTGCCGCCGCTCTTGGGGTCATAGAAGAACGTGTGTTCGTCGACTTCCTCGGCGTTGTCGGTATGGCGGATGAAAACCAGGTCGACGTGTTCGTACTTGCGCGACAGGAAGAGGTAGAGGAGCGTGAAGAAGCGCTTGGCGAGGTCTTTCTTGCCCTCGTCCATGGAGCCGGACACGTCCATCAGGCAGAACATGACCGCGCGCGCCATGGGGATGGCGACCGACACGCGGTTGCGATAGCGCAGGTCCAGGTCGTCCAGGAACGGCACCCGAGCCAGGCGCTCACGGCAGTCCTCGACGTCCTGTTCCAGCTCGCGCACGCGTGCTGCGGGCGCGCCCGCCGCCTTGGCTTCTTCCAACGCCTTTTCCGCGTCTTCGAGATCGGCGCGCGCCTTCACCCCCAGCGACACGCGTCGCGCCAGCGACGACTTCAGCGTACGGCTGATGCTGAGCGTGCTGGGCGAGCCCGTGGTCGTGTAGCCCGCGCGCTGCCACTTCTTCTGGCTGACTTCGCCAAGCTGGTTGCGCGCCAGATGCGGCAATTCCAGATCCTCGAAAAAGAGGTTCAGGAATTCGGCGCGCGACAGGCTGAAGGTGAACTGGTCCACCGACTCGCCTTCACCCGGCTCGGACCCGCCTTCACCCTGCCCGCCCTGCGGCCGGTCGAAGGTGTCGCCCTTGGCGAATTCGCGATTGCCCGGATGCACCATCTCGCGGTCGCCGCCCGCGCCGTGCCGGAACGTCGGCTCGGAGATATCGCGGGCAGGCAGGTTGATCTCACCGCCTTGATCCATATCCTGGATCGAGCGGTCACGGATCATCCCGTGCACCGCCTTGCGGATCTGATCCTTGTAACGCCGAAGAAAGCGCTCCCGGTTAACGGCGCTTTTGTTGCGACCGTTAAGACGGCGATCGATCAGTGAATTCATGATTCACCTCGCTCAGGAAGACTTCCTCACACGGAGATACCACTCGCACAGCAGCCTGACCTGCTTTTCCGTGTAGCCCTTCTCCACCATCCGGTCGACGAAGCTCTGGTGTTTCGACTTGTCCTCGGCCGAGGCCTTGGCGTTGAACGAAATCACCGGCAGCAGGTCTTCCGTGTTCGAGAACATCTTCTTCTCGATCACTTCGCGCAGCTTTTCATAGCTGGTCCAGGTCGGATTGCGGCCGCTGTTGTTGGCGCGCGCCCGCAGCACGAAGTTCACGATCTCGTTACGGAAGTCCTTCGGATTGGCGATGCCCGCCGGCTTCTCGATCTTTTCCAGTTCATCGTTCAGCGCGCTGCGGTCGAAGCTTTCGCCGGTTTCAGGATCGCGGAATTCCTCGTCCTGGATCCAGCAGTCGGCAAACGTCACGTAGCGGTCGAAGATGTTCTGGCCGTACTCGGAGTAGGACTCCAGGTAGGCGGTCTGAATCTCCTTGCCGATGAACTCCGCATAGCGCGGCGCCAGGAATCCCTTGATGAACTCCAGGTAGCGCCGGCGGATCTCGTCGGGATAGTCTTCGCGGCCGATACGCTGCTCCAGCACGTACATCAGGTGCACCGGATTGGCAGCCACTTCGGTCTGGTCGTAGTTGAAGACGCTGGACAGGATCTTGTATGCGAAGCGCGTGGAGACCCCGGTCATGCCTTCGTCGGTGCCCGCGTAGTCCTTGTACTCCTGCAGCGCCTTGGCCTTGGGATCGACGTCCTTCAGGCTTTCGCCGTCGTAGACCCGCAGCTTCGAATAGATGCTGGAATTCTCGGGCTCCTTCAGGCGCGTCAGCACCGAGAACTGCGCCATCATGTCCAGCGTTCCGGGCGCGCACGGCGCTTCGGACAGCGAGCTGTGATGCAGCAGCTTCTCGTAGATGCGGACCTCTTCGGACACTTGCAGGCAGTAAGGCACCTTGACGATATAGATCCGGTCAAGGAACGCCTCGTTGTGCTTGTTGTTGCGGAAGGTCTGCCACTCGGATTCGTTCGAGTGCGCCAGGATGGTGCCGTTGAACGGGATGGCCGAGAAACCTTCCGTGCCCTTGAAGTTGCCTTCCTGGGTGGCCGTCAACAGCGGATGCAGCATCTTGATCGGCGCCTTGAACATTTCCACGAACTCGAGCAGCCCCTGGTTCGCCAGGCACAAGCCGCCCGAGTAGCTGTAGGCGTCGGGATCGTCCTGCGAATGGCGATCGAGCTTGCGGATATCAACCTTGCCCACCAGCGACGAAATGTCCTGGTTGTTCTCGTCGCCCGGCTCGGTCTTGGCGATGGCGATCTGGCGCAGCACCGAAGGGTTCAGGCGCACGACGCGGAACTTTGAGATGTCGCCGTCGAATTCCTTCAGACGCTTGACTGCCCACGGCGACATGATGCCGGTCAGGTAGCGCTTCGGAATGCCGTATTCCTTTTCGAGCATGTCGCCGAACCGTTCGGGATGAAACAACCCGAGCGGCGATTCGTTGACGGGCGATCCTTTCAGGGCATAGATCGGAAAACTTTCCATCAATGCCTTGAGCCGTTCCGCGATGGACGACTTGCCGCCGCCCACCGGCCCGAGCAGATAAAGGATTTGCTTGCGCTCCTCCAGTCCCTGCGCGGCGTGCTTGAAGAACGCGACGATCTGTCCGATCACGTCCTCCATGCCGTAGAACTCCTGGAACGCCGGATAGCGTCGGATGGTCCGGTTGGAAAACAAACGGGAAAGACGTGGGTCGTTGCGCGTATCCACGATCTCAGGTTCGCCGATCGCGGCCAACATGCGCTCAGCGGGGCTGGCGTAGGCCATGGGATCGCGCTTGGCGAGGTTTAGATACTCCTCGAGCGAGAGCTCCGATTCCTGCTCTCTTGCATACTGCGACTTGAAGCCTTCGACGATGTTTTGCACGGAAACCTCCTACAACACGCGAAAAATTCAATACGTCCCTACATGCCCATTGTGCATCAGCGCCTGCGAATTACTAAACAACTTCGCTGCAGGCGTTTTCGGCAAGTCGTTATGTTGCTTTCGCCACACATCAACCATAAGCACGATCGGACCCTTTCTGTTTAGGCTGCACCCCTCGGATACAAGTTCCGTCAGGGATTGCAACGTTGGTGAGCAAGTTCGCTCAGTCGTTTTCAGCATAGAGCCGCATATAGCGTGCCTGACGCAGCCGCACATGAAATGGTCGGCAATGAAATGACGGAATGAGCGATATCCAATGGATTCTTATGAGCCGGGGATAACCCCGAAGCGTCCGCCATGCGATCGCAGCGAACGTGCTGAACGGCGCTTTGCGACTTCGTTCAGTGTCGTGCCGGTCGGTGTTGAACTGCGCCGATTCGCGGCACGGGAATCCGTGGTGACGAGGGCGCGCGGCGGCTGTGCGGGGGGTCCGTGAGCGCGTAGCGCCAAGTCATGCGCCCTATGCTAAGCCTGTGACCGTCTCGTGGCAATTCATTTTGTGCGAATTGCACGGGCGCGTAATCACGCGAAACACGATTGACGCCGCGCATGCCGATGCCGGTCATGCAGTACGGCACGTCACATCGATAGCGCCGCGCCGCCGAGACGCAGGCAGCGCGCGGCTCTATGCGGATTGGCAGCCGACCCCTCGGAGTGCTAGCAGCGGTTTTGCTACGACAGCGCGGGCAGCGCCACGCTTTCCATCAATTGGCGCCACGTGCCGGCGACGCGCGCGCGAACGCACAGATCGGCGCCCACGCGCACGGCATCGGTAAATTCGTAGCGCCGCGCGGCGTCCAGATGTTCCAGCATCGGCAGGCGCACCATGCCCGCCGCGTCGCCCAGCAGCACCGGCGCCAGATACAGCAGCAGTTCGTCAACGCAGCCGGCGGACACGAGCGCGCCGCTCAGGCCTGCGCCAGCCTCGACGTGAACCTCGTTGAATTGCTCGGCAGCCATCCAGCGCATCATCGCGGGCAGATCGACGCGGCCAGGCTCCGTGCCCGGCAAGCACACCACGCGCGCGTTCTTGTCCGCCAGGCGCGCCGCCTTTGCGGCGTCCTCGCGCGCGGTGAAGACGATGACCTGCGCGCCGTCGAACAACCGCGCGGCTTCCGGAATCTCGAATCGCCCATCCACGACCGCCTTGCGCGGCTGGCGTGTCGTCTGAACGTCGCGCACGTTCAGTTGGGGATCGTCCTTGAGCACCGTGCCCATGCCCGTCAGGACAACGCAACTGCGCGCCCGCCAGCGGTGCCCATCGGCGCGCGCCTCGGGGCCCGTAATCCATTGCGACATGCCGTTATGCAGGGCGCTGCGGCCGTCCAGCGACGCCGCCATCTTCATCCACACCCACGGCAGGCCGCGGCTCATGCGCGAGATGAAGCCGGCGTTCACCGCCAGCGCCTCTTCGCGGCATACGCCGGTCGTCACTGCGATGCCGGCATCGCGCAGCCGCGCCAACCCCCGCCCATTCACCAGCGGATTCGGATCGCCCATCGCGACGACCACGCGGGCCGGCCGCGCCGCCAGCACCGCGTCCACGCAAGGCGGCGTGCGGCCGAAATGACTGCAGGGCTCCAGCGTGACGTACAACGTCGAACCAGCGACGGACTCGCCACGCGACTGCGCGTCGCGCAGCGCGCATATTTCGGCATGCGGGCCGCCGGGCGGCTGCGTCGCCCCCTCGCCCAACACGCGGCCGTCACGCACGATGACGCAGCCGACCCGGGGGTTGGGCGCGGTGGTGGTCATGACGGTCTGCGCCAGCGCCAGCGCGCGTCGCATCCAGAAGAGGTCGTCGGAGTCGCGGGAAATGTCCATGCCGGCGATTGTATGTCCGCCCGCCCCGTCCCGCCCGCCTTCCCGCCCCGTGCAGCCGCGCCCAGAAGCAGATGTCCGTTTTGGGCCGCCCGCCGTCTCGGATCGCGCTCGCAACCTGGCCGGTTCGGAGTAAAAATAGCGCCATGTCCCCTTGAATCCATGGCCAGGAGGCCCGGAAATGAAACAGGCACTTATCGTTATCGACGTACAAGACTCTTTCCGCCAACGTCCGTTTTGGGACGAATCGGAATACCCGGCATTCATTTCGCAGATTCAGGCCCTGATCGACGGCGCCCAGGACAAGGACATTCCGGTGTTGCAGGTGTTTCACACCAGCCCGTCCGACGATCCCGCGAATCCCTTTTCGCTCGCCTCCGGCCACGTCAAGACGCTGAAGGAACTGCGCATCGCCCCGACGGCGGTGTTTCACAAGACGGTCCATTCGTCGCTCTACGCCAAGGATGAAACCGGCGCCTCGCTGCACGATTGGCTGCTAAAGCACGGCATCGAAGGCATCATCGTGGCCGGTATCCGCACCGAACAATGCTGCGAAACCACGTCGCGCCATGCCAGCGATGCCGGCTTCAAGGTGCTCTTTCCCACCGATGCCACGCTGACTTTCGCGATGCAAAGCCCGTCGGGCAGGCACTACACGCCGGCCGAGATCCGCGACCGGACCGAGCTGGTCCTGCAGGGCCGTTTTGCCCGCGTGGTTCGCGCCGCCGACGCGCTGACCGTTTAACGCGCGGGCGGGAGGCGCAGATGGTTCCGGTGTACTTCGTGGTGCCGCGCGGCATCGTTCTGTTGGACCTCGCCGGTCCGGCGGAAGCCTTCCGCGTGGCCAACAAGCTGTGTCCGGGCACGTTCCTCCAGCATTTCTGCAGCCCCTCCCGCGACGTCGAAAGCGGCATTCCCGGCCTGCACCTGGCGCGGTTGCAGCCCCTGCCGGCCGTGTTGCCGTCCAACGCGCTGGTCATCATCTCGGGCGTGGTGGGCAAGCACACCCGCCTGGATGACGAGGACGCGCGCGCCATCGTGGCGTGGCTGGCCGTGCGGCATCCGGCTGACGGCTTCACCTTGATGACCGTTTGCGCGGGCGCGCTGTTCGCTGCCGCGGCGGGGCTGACGCGGCAGCGAGAATGCACGACCCATCACACCTGCCTGGATCAGCTTGCCGCCCTGGATCCCACCGCCCGCCTGTTAGACAACCGCATCTTTGTCGAGGACGGCAACCTCGTGAGCAGCGCGGGCATCACGGCGGGGATCGATTTGGCCCTGCACATGGTGGCGCGCCATTGCGGCCCGCGCGTGGCCAGCGAGGCGGCGCGCGACATGGTTGTCTACCAGCGCCGCGCGGGCTCGGACTCGGCATTGTCGCCCTGGCTGGATCATCGCAGCCACATGCATCCGGGCGTTCACCGGGTGCAGGACGCGGTCATCCGCGATCCGGCCGCGCCCTGGTCGGCCCAGTCGCTGGCCGAGCAGGCGCACACCAGTGCCCGGCACCTGACGCGACTGTTCCGCGAGCACGCGGGCTGCACGCCGATGGATTACCTCTATCAGATCCGCGTGGCGCTGGCCCGCGACCTGCTGCGCGACACCCGGCTGGACCTGGAACGCGTGGCGGAGAAATCGGGATTTGGGTCGGCGCAGCACATGCGCCGCGTATGGCGCAAATTCCAGCCGCTGACGCCCAGTCTGATGCGCGGGGCGCCTGGCTAGTCCTTGCGCAGCTTGCCCGGCAGCAGCGGGCCCTGCATCTCGCGGATGGCTTCGACGAATTCGCCGATGTCCTCGAAACTCTTGTAGACCGAGGCAAAACGCACGTACGCCACCTTATCCAGCTTGCGCAATTCGTTCATGACGAGTTCGCCGATATGTTCGGACGGCACTTCGCGCTGTCCGCTGGCCAGCAGTTGCTCTTCGATCCGGGCAACGGCGGCATCCACATCCTCGGTGCTGACGGGGCGCTTGCGCAGCGCAAGGCTCAGGCTTGCGCGCAGCTTGGCGGGGTCGTATTCGCTGCGGCTGCCATTGCGCTTGACGATCGAAGGCATGGCAAGCTCCACCCGTTCATAGGTGGTGAACCGCTTGTCACAGGACAGGCAGCGGCGACGACGGCGGATCGCGTCGCCCTCTTCGGAGACCCGGCTGTCGACGACCTGCGTTTCGGCATTGCCGCAAAATGGACACCGCATGTGTGATCCCTAAAGGCGCTGATGGCAATAATTGAGCATATTGTAACGATGGGCATGATGCAAAGCGGCAATTTGGGCGATTTTCGTGCCGCGGCCGCCTGGCTGATCGAATGGCGGGACGCTGCCCGCCAGCCCAAAAGAATAAGGGACGGCGCCTTGCGGAGCCGTCCCTTTGCCCGATCCCCGGTTGCGGCCTGGCCGCGCGCCGGTCGTCTGCTTACTTCTTGCCGTAGACCGGCAGGCGCGAGGTCAGTTCATTGACCTTGGCGCGCACGGCGGCGATGTTGGCTTCGTCGCGCGGGTTGTCCAGCACGTCGGCGATCAGGTTGGCCGTCAGTTCGGCGTCGGCTTCGGTGAAGCCGCGGGTCGTCATGGCCGGGGTGCCCAGACGGATGCCGCTGGTCACGAAGGGCTTTTCCGGATCGTTGGGGATGGCGTTCTTGTTGACCGTGATGTGGGCCTGACCCAGCACCGCTTCGGCTTCCTTGCCCGTGATGCCCTTGGAACGCAGATCAACCAGCATGACGTGGCTTTCGGTGCGGCCCGATACGATACGCAGGCCACGCTTGACCAGCGTGTCGGCCAGCACCTTGGCATTCTTGACGACTTGCTGCGCGTAGTCCTTGAACCCGGGCTCCAGCGCTTCCTTGAAGGCCACGGCTTTGCCGGCGATGACGTGCATCAGCGGACCGCCTTGGATGCCGGGGAAAATCGCCGAATTGATGATCTTCTCGTGCTCGGCCTTCATCATGATGACGCCGCCGCGCGGGCCGCGCAGCGACTTGTGCGTGGTCGAGGTGACGAAGTCGGCATGCGGGACCGGGTTGGGGTAGGCGCCACCGGCGACCAGGCCAGCGTAGTGGGCGATGTCGACCATGAACAGCGCGCCGTTTTCGCGGGCGATGCGGGCCATGCGTTCGAAGTCGATATGCAAGGCGTAGGCCGACGCGCCAGCCACGATCAGCTTGGGCTTGTGTTCCTTGGCCAGCTGCTCGACCTGGTCGTAGTTCAGGACTTCGTTTTCGTCCAGGCCATAGGAGATGAAGTTGTACAGCTTGCCCGAGGCGTTGACCGACGCGCCATGCGTCAGGTGGCCGCCTTCGGCCAGGCTCATGCCCAGCACAGTGTCGCCCGGCTTGAGGACCGCCATGTACACGCCCTGGTTCGCCTGCGAACCCGAGTTGGGCTGCACGTTGGCGGCTTCGGCGCCAAAGATCTGCTTCAGGCGGTCGATGGCCAGCTGTTCGACCACGTCCACGTATTCGCAACCACCGTAGTAGCGCTTGCCCGGGTAGCCTTCGGCGTACTTGTTCGTGAGCTGCGTGCCTTGCGCTTCCATGACGGCCGGGCTGGCATAGTTCTCCGAAGCGATCAGCTCGATGTGCTGCTCTTGGCGCTGGTCTTCCTTCTGGATGGCGGCCCAAACGTCCGGGTCAGCCTTGGACAAGGTGAGGTTGCGGTCAAACATGACGGGGGTTTCCTGAGGCGGTAATGGAAAAGAAACGGCAGATAAGAAAACGGCGTCGGGCGGGTAAACCCGGAGAATGCTGAGTAGTTTACCCCGTCGCG
>JAEYVD010000225.1 GCA_023432075.1 Pseudomonadota bacterium
ATGGAGGAAATCTCCCGCGCCAGCGCCTCGATCGGCCTGTCGTACGGCGCGCACTCCAACCTGTGCGTGAACCAGATCAACCGCAACGGCACCGCCGCCCAGAAGGCCAAGTACCTGCCCAAGCTCATCTCCGGCGAGCACGTGGGCGCGCTGGCCATGAGCGAACCGGGCGCGGGCTCCGACGTTGTCAGCATGAAGCTGCGCGCCGACAAAAAGGGCGACCGCTACGTGCTGAATGGCACCAAGATGTGGATCACCAATGGCCCGGACGCCGACACCCTCGTCGTCTATGCCAAGACCGACCCCGAAGCCCATCAGCGCGGCATCACCGCGTTCCTGGTCGAAAAGGGCTTCAAGGGCTTTTCCGTGGCGCAGAAGCTGGACAAGCTGGGCATGCGCGGCAGCCACACCGGTGAGCTGGTGTTCCAGGACTGCGAGATCCCCGAGGAAAACGTGCTGGGCCAAGTCAACGGCGGCGTCAAGGTGCTGATGAGCGGCCTGGACTACGAACGCGCGGTGCTGTCCGGCGGCCCGCTGGGCATCATGCAGGCCGTGATGGACGTGGTGGTGCCCTATATCCACGACCGCAAGCAGTTCGGCCAAGCCATCGGCGAATTCCAGCTCATCCAGGGCAAGGTCGCCGACCTGTACACCACGCTGCAGGCCAGCCGCGCCTTCTGCTATCAGGTCGGCAAGAACCTGGACAAACTGGGGTCCGACCACGTGCGCCAGGTGCGCAAGGACTGCGCCGCGCTCATCCTGTACACCGCCGAAAAGGCCACCTGGATGGCGGGCGAGGGCGTGCAGATCCTGGGCGGCAACGGCTACATCAACGAATACCCGGTCGGCCGCCTGTGGCGCGACGCCAAGCTGTACGAAATTGGCGCCGGCACCAGCGAAATCCGACGCATGCTGATCGGCCGCGAACTCTTCAACGAAACCGCCTGACGCCTTATCCCCAGCCCGCGCCATGATCCGCACGTCCGACCTCCAGCACATCGAACAGGCGCCCGCCCCGGGCCCCTCGCCGCTGGACGTCGCGCGGCTGATCCTGGCGGGCTTTGACCGGCACTACGCGCTGTTTCGCTACAGCGCGCAACGCGCCAAGGCGCTGTTCGAATCCGGCGACTGGCACGGCATCCAGCACCTGTCGCGTGAACGCATCGAGTACTACGACATGCGCGTGCGCGAATGCGCCACGCAACTGGAAGGCGTGCTGCGCGGGCGGCCGGAAGGCGCGGTGGGTGGAAACGGCGCGGGCAACGGTACCGGCAATGGCGCCGACGCTCCGTCCCTGACCGACGCGCAGACCTCCTACTGGCAAGACATCAAGCAGGAGTTCGTGGGCCTCTTGGGCGAACACCGCCAGCCCGAGTGCGCCGAGACTTTCTTCAACTCGGTGTCGTGCCGGCTGCTGCACCGCGACTACTTTCACAACGATTTCCTGTTCGTCAGGCCGGCCGTCGCCACCGACTACCTGGACAGCAGCATCCCGTCCTACCGCGTGTACTACCCGGTGGCCGAGGGCCTGGAAAAAAGCCTGATCCGCATGGTGGCCGACTTCGGCCTGGCGCTGCCTTTTGAAGACCTGCCGCGCGACACGCGATTGCTGGCGCGTGCCGCAGTATCCAAGCTGCGCGCCGTGCTGCCCCGCCACGTCGGCCGGCGCATCGCCACCGACTGCCAGATCCATGCGCTGGGCTCGCTGTTCTTTCGCAACAAGGGCGCCTACATCGTCGGCCGCCTGATCAACCAGACCACCGTCTATCCCTTTGCCATCGCGCTGACCCGCAATCCGGCCGGGCAGGTCACGCTGGACGCGCTGCTCTTGGGCGCGGACGACCTGAGCACGCTGTTCAGCTTTACCCGCGCGTATTTCCTGGTGGACATGGAAACGCCCGCGGCGGTGGTCAACTTCCTGTCGAGCCTCTTGCCGCGCAAGCCCAAGGCCGAGCTCTACACCATGATCGGCCTGCAAAAGCAGGGCAAGACGCTGTTCTATCGCGATTTCCTGCATCACCTGGCCCATTCGCGCGACGCGTTCGACATCGCGCCCGGCATCAAGGGCATGGTGATGTGCGTGTTCACGCTGCCGTCCTATCCATACGTGTTCAAGCTCATCAAGGACCGCATCGACAAGGACGGCATGGATCACGCCACCGTGCGGCGCAAGTACCAGATGGTCAAACTGCACGACCGCGTGGGCCGCATGGCCGACACCTGGGAATATTCACAGGTCGCCCTGCCGCGCGCCCGCTTTGCGCCCGCGCTGCTCGATGAACTGCGCCGGCTGGTGCCCAGCCTCATCGAGGAAACCGGCGACACCGTCGTCATCCGCCACGTCTACATCGAACGCCGGATGACGCCGCTGAACCTGTACCTGCAGCAGGCGCCGGACGTGTTGCTGGACCACGCGGTGCGCGAATACGGGGACGCCATCCGGCAACTGGCCGCGGCCAACATCTTCCCCGGCGACATGCTTTACAAGAATTTCGGCGTCACGCGCCTGGGCCGGGTCGTCTTTTATGACTACGACGAAATCCAGCGCATGACCGAAATGAACTTCCGGCGCATCCCGCCGGCCCCGAATGAAGAAGCGGAGATGGCCGCCGAACCCTGGTACGCCATCGGTCCGAACGACGTCTTCCCCGAGGAATTCGGCCGCTTCCTGCTGGGCGATGCGCGGGTGCGCGGCGCCTTCATGCGTCACCATGCCGACCTCTTGGAACCGGACTGGTGGCAGGCCTGCCGCGCCCACGTGGCGCAAGGCCGGATCGAAGAATTTTTCCCTTACGATAAGGACAGACGCCTGCGTTCAGACCGCCCGTCAAACGGC
>JAEYVD010000300.1 GCA_023432075.1 Pseudomonadota bacterium
CCGTGGGCAAGAACCTAAAGAACCCAACTCGTCCCGCCGCCAGTAAAGCTGAAGCGACTGGAGCACGTCGTAGCGGGGGCTGGGGTGCGCGGGGCGTGTAGATGCGCCCGAGGGAAACCGAAGGGAGCCGAAGGCGTACGAGGTTGACGACGGGGCAGTCCGGAGCGAAGGCTCCGGACCGCAATCGTAGCCCCGCGCGCCCCAGGCCGACGACGCGCCGGGCGTCTCAAGAACCAGCCCCACGCCGCCGAAACACCGAGCGTCTCAAGAACCAGCCCCAGGCCATTGCCGAGCTGCCCAGCCACTCACCCCTCAGCAGCAGAAGCCACCACCCACTTCTCCCACCCGATCTTCCTCAACTTGCAAGCCGGACACTCCCCGCACCCATACCCCCAATCATGCCGAGCCCCCCGCTCCCCCAGATAACACGTATGGCTTTCCTCGACGATCGTCTCCACCAACGCATCACCGCCCAGCGCATAAGCCAGCGCCCAGGTCTCAGATTTGTCGATCCACATCAGCGGCGTCTCGATCGTCACCCGTGACCCCAGTCCCAGCCCCAGCGCCACCTGCTGCGCCTTGATCGTGTCGTCCCGGCAATCCGGATACCCCGAGAAATCCGTCTCGCACATCCCGCCCACCAGCACGTCCAGCTGACGCCGATACCCCAGCGCCGCCGCCAGCGTCAGAAACAGCAGATTGCGTCCCGGCACAAACGTGTTCGGCAGCCCATTGGCCTGCATCTCGATCGCGCGGTCGCTCGTCATCGCCGTATCGCCCACCTGACCCAGCACCTTCAGGTCCAGCAGATGGTCCTCGCCCAACCGCGCCGCCCATTCCGGAAAATTGGCCCGGATCTCGCGCAGCACATTCAGCCGCGCCGACAGTTCGATGTGATGGCGCTGCCCGTAATCGAACGCCACCGTCTCCACATGCGCATAGCGGTCAAGCGCCCAGGCGAGGCAAGTGGTGGAATCCTGGCCGCCCGAAAACAGCACGAGCGCGCGACGTTGATGATTTTGCATAAAGGGGGCTTCTGGAATAACGAAGGGATACCTCGCACTTTAACCGAGCAAACCGCCTTCCCCGTAAGGAACGCTGCGTAAAATCGACCCATCATTTTCAAGGTTTGCCCGCAACGCCCGCTTCGACTTTTCCTCCTCCAACAGCCGTCAGACGGATCCCCGCACGATGAATGCCAAGCGCACGCAGTCCGATTCCGCAGAACCCTTGCGTCACGATATCCGGCTGTTAGGCCGTCTGTTAGGAGAAGTCATCGAAGAATGCGAAGGCAAGCGCGTCTTCGACACCATCGAGACCTTGCGCCGCACCGCCGTCAAATTCCGCCGCGAAGGCGACGACGCCGACAGCAAACTGCTCGAACAACGCGTCAAGCGCCTGCAAGGCAGCGACCCCAACTCCGTCGCACGCGCCTTCAGCTACTTTCTGCACCTGGCCAACATCGCCGAAGACCGCGACCAGAACCGCCGCCAGCGCGCCCGCGCCCTCACCGACGGCACGCCCGCGCGCGGCAGCCTGCGCGAAGCCATCCAGGTGCTTGGCGGCCAGGGCGTCGGCGTGGCGCGCATCCGCCGCCTGCTGGCCGACGCCTGCGTCATGCCCGTCCTCACCGCGCACCCCACCGAAGTGCAGCGCAAAAGCACGCTCGACGTCCACCGCGAAATCGCCGGCGCGCTCGCGCAGCGCGACGCCCAGCTCACGCCCGACGAACTGGCCGAACTCGACACCGCCTTGCTCGGCCGCGTCGCCACCCTGTGGCAGACCCGCATGCTGCGCTACACGCGCCTGACCGTCGCCGACGAAATCGAAAACGCGCTCTCCTACTACCGCAGCACCTTTTTGCAGGTCATCCCGCGCCTGTACGGCGACCTCTCCAAACTGCTCAACCGCGAGTCCGCCAAGCCCTTCGCCGCGCCGCCCCCACCGCTTGAACCCTTCCTGCGCATGGGCAGCTGGATCGGCGGCGACCGCGACGGCAATCCCAACGTCGATGCCGCCACACTCGAACGCGCCCTGCTGCGCCAGGCCACCGTCCTTTTCGAACACTACCTGCAGGAAGTCCACGCGCTGGGCGCCGAACTGTCCATCACCACCCTGCTCATCGCCGCAGATCCCGAACTGCTCGCGCTCGCCGAGCGCAGCGGCGACGACTCCCCGCACCGCCGCGACGAGCCCTACCGGCGCGCCTTGGTCGGCGTCTACGCCCGGCTGGCCGCCACCGCGCTGCGCCTGACCGGCCAGAACCTTGCCCGCCGCAGCACTGTCGCCGCCCCCGCCTACGACGCCCCCCAGGAATTCGCCGCCGCCCTCGCCGTCATCGCCGCATCCCTGGCCGCGCACCACGGCGCCCCCCTCGCCAAGCTGCGCCTCTCCGGCCTGCAGCAGGCCCTCGAAGTCTTCGGCTTTCACCTGGCCACCGTCGACCTGCGCCAAAGCTCCGACGTCCACGAAGGCGCGCTTGCCGAGCTCTTCTCGCGCGCCGGCGTCACGCACCACGGCAAGCCCCTCGACTACCTGGCCTTGTCCGAAGACGAACGCGTCGAACTCCTGCGCGCCGAACTCGCCCAGGCGCGCCCGCTCGCGTCGCCCTGGATCGCCTACTCCGAAGACACCACCCGCGAGCTCGCCGTCTTGCGCGCCGCCGCCGCCGGCCGCGCGCGCTACGGCAAACAGGCCGTGCGCCAGACCATCGTCTCGCACACCGAAACGCTCAGCGACCTGCTCGAAGTCATGGTCCTGCAAAAAGAGGCTGGCCTCATCGCGCCCGCCGGACAGGACATTCCCCCCGAAGACGGCCTCATGGTCGTGCCGCTCTTTGAAACCATCCCCGACCTGCAACGCGGCGCCGACATCATGGCCGCCTGGCTCGACCTGCCCGAAATCCGCCAACGCGTGAAGCGCGCGCAAAACGGCGCACAGGAAGTCATGCTGGGTTACTCCGACAGCAACAAGGACGGCGGCTTCCTGACCTCCAACTGGTCGCTCTACCAGGCCGAACGCGCGCTGGTCGACGTCTTCTCCAGCCGCAACGTCCGCCTGCGCCTCTTTCACGGCCGCGGCGGCTCCGTCGGCCGCGGCGGCGGTTCAAGCTTCGACGCCATCCTTGCCCAGCCTCCCGGCACCGTCGCCGGCCAGATCCGCCTCACCGAGCAAGGCGAAGTCATCCAAAGCAAGTACAAGGACGCCGAAGTCGGCCGCTGGCACCTTGAGCTGCTCATCGCCGCCACCCTCGAATCCAGCCTCGCCCCGCGCGCCGAAGCCACCAGCGCCGAAGACGCCCACATGGCCCACCACGGCCCCGCCATGTCCTTCATGTCCGACACCGCGCAGCGCACCTACCGCGGCCTCGTCTACGACACCCCCGGCTTCGCCGAATACTTCTTCGCCGCCACGCCCATCAGCGAAATCGCCGGCCTGAACATCGGCTCGCGTCCCGCGTCCCGCAAAAAGGGCCAACGCATCGAAGACCTGCGCGCCATCCCCTGGGGCTTCTCCTGGGCCCAATGCCGCCTCATGCTCACCGGCTGGTACGGCATGGGTTCGGCCATCGAGGCCTACCTCGAAACCGGCGCCCCCGACGCCCCCCGCTCCCGCCGCGGCCGCCTCGCCCAACTACGCGAAATGGCCCGCGACTGGCCCGCCTTCCGCACCCTGCTCTCCAACATGGAAATGGTGCTGGCCAAATCCGACCTCGCCATCGCCGCCCGCTACGCCCAACTCGTCCCCCAGCGCGCCTTGCGCGAACGCATCTTCGGCGCCATCAGCGCCGAACACGGCCGCACGCTTGCGATGCTCAAGCTGCTGACCCAACGCGAACTGCTCGCCGACAACCCCACGCTGCAAATCCTGCTGCGCGAACGCTTCGCCTATATCGACCCGCTGAACTATCTGCAGATCGACCTCATCCGCCGGCATCGCGCTGCGCAGAAAAAGCCCACCGCAGAGGTGGACAAGCGCGTGCAGCGCGCGATCCATCTGACGATCAACGGAATCGCGGCGGGGCTGCGGAATTCGGGGTAGGAACGCTGGCGATACACGAGCCCGGGATGTCGTTGGCGCCACCAGGATCGCAGCTTGCGACCGGTGTCAGACACCCGGCCACGTCGCGGCAGGCTCAAGCGGCGGTGCTTAAGGGTGTCAGACACCTGAGAGCATCTGCATCTAGACCAGCGTCAGATACCAAGAAGTCCGCGCGAGCGCGAAGCGTCATCACGCCAACGCAAGACACCGCGTAAGCCCCGCCAGGCCGCCCGCGCGGCCGCCGCGGGGCGGGCACTGCAAGACGCTTCAAACCCGCGCGACCGTAAGCAAGAACCTCAAGAACCCCACCCGCCCCAGCGCCCGCCAAGCTGAATTCACCCGAGCCCGGCGTGGCGGCGGCCTGGGGTGCGCGGGGCGTGTAGATGCGCCCGAGGGAAACCGAAGGGAGCCGAAGGCGTACGAGGTTGACGAAGGGGCAGTCGGGAGCGAAGGCTCCGGACCGCAATCGTAGCCCCGCGCGCCCCAGGCCGACGACGCGCCGGGCGTCAAAAGAACACTGCCTCGGTCTCCTTGAAAACCATCACAGGCCTGCACACAAAAATCCGGACACTCCCCCATCCGCAAAGACAGCAGCCTGCGGACAGGACCAGCACACGCCCCCCTCCACAAGCCATCACCAAGCCAGACAATCCTCCGCCCACATACCCCAGCCGGATGTCCAAGCGCGCACCACCGTCCACCCACCGAACACCCCCCATCCCCCATTTGTCCACCCCCAGCAACTTTTAGTACTATCC
>JAEYVD010000839.1 GCA_023432075.1 Pseudomonadota bacterium
GGCCGGCAGCCTTGTTGAAACGGTCGTGCTGATCGCCGCGATTCTTGCCGCGTCGCTCAGTGTTGCGCGCCATGCGGAACGAATCGCGCAGAAGCTGGGCGACCCCTACGGCAGCATGATCCTGACCCTGTCGGCCGTGCTGGTCGAAGTGATCGTCCTGGTGATCGTGTCGGCCAAGGCGGGCTCGCCCACGCTCGTGCGCGACAGCATCTATTCGGCGGTGATGCTCGACATCAACGGGATCCTTGGCGTGGCCGCGCTGATCGGCGGCTTCAAGCACGGCGAACAGGCCTACAACGACGATTCGGCGCGCACGTACAGCGTGATGATCCTGACCGCCGTCACGGTGTCGATGATCATCCCTGAATTCGTTCCGCTGCCCAGCTGGCAGGCGTACAGCGCCTTTACGGTGGTGTCGATGCTGCTGATGTATGGCGTGTTCGTCCGCATGCAGACCGGGCCGCACAGCTATTTCTTCAGCTACAGCTATCCCGACAAGAAGACGCGCAAGCCCGCGCCGGCGGGCGCGCAGCCCAACTGGCGCCAGTCGGCGGCGGTGATGGCGGTCGGCATTGTGGCGGTGGGCGCGCTGGCAGAGCTGATGTCGCACTCGCTGAACCGCGGCCTGAAAGGGATGGACGTGCCGGTCGGCCTGATCGCGCTGGTGGTGGCGGGCATCTCGGCGGCGCCCGAGATGTTGACGGCGTTTCGCGCGGCGCTGGCCAACCGAATGCAGTCGGTGGTCAATATTGCGCTGGGCGCGTCTTTGTCCACGGTGATCCTGACCGTGCCGGCGATGGAGGCGATGGCGTTGATCACCGGTCAGCGGATCGACATGGCGATGACCCCGTTGCAGACGCTGATGATGCTGGTCACGTTGGTGGTCGCGGCCATCAACCTGAACGACGGTCAGACGAACGCGATCGAAGGACTGACGCACTTTGTGCTGTTTGGCGCGTTCCTGATGCTGCTGTCGCTGGGCTTGTAGGGCTGCCCCTGCGATCACTCGCGGCACGCGCTTGAATCGAATCGGGGGGATCTGTGCGCCAGAGGCAGCGCGGAAGGGAAAGCCAAGGCAAACCCCTGAAGCCTGGGCCTCAGGGGCGTTGAGACATTTACTTCTTCAGACCCGCCAAGGCGTCGCGCAGCATGAGCTTGGGGTTTTCGTTGCACTGCTTGACCAGCATCGGCGTGCGGGTGCTGATGCCCTCTACGTCGACCACAGCGTCTTCGGGCTTGCCTTTATTGTTCAGCGCTTCTGCATAGCTGACGACGACGGGACGGAAGCTCTCTTGGACGTCGAGGAAGTCCTGGCATTGCCACATGCCGAGAGGCTTTTTCGCATCAGCTGCTTGACCGGTGACCGAGAAGGTCAACGAGCCAATAAGACCAATCAACAGTAGGTGCTTCTTCATGTTCGAGCTCCTGGGGTTGGCTTGCAGATGGAATGGCTTACAGAGGAAAGGTGAGCGATAAGCTCACCGATTTACATTACTGAAAACGGATGGGCGTCGTCAACGCGGCCGATGCCATATGGTTGGGGTGACGCATCTTTACCGGTTACGCCGTATCGGCCAGCTGCCTCACTGCAGCGCCGTGTCCAGCAACATCATGAGCACGAAGCCGAGCATCAGGCCGCAGGTGGCGGGCACTTCATGCCCCTTTCGATGGGTCTCGGGAATGATTTCGTGGCTGATGACAAACAGCATGGCGCCCGTGGCAAAGCCCAATCCCCAAGGCAAGAGCGAGGCCGACCAGCCCACGATGGCCGCGCCGAGTACGGCGCCCAGCGGTTCCACCAGCCCCGACGCCATGCCGAAGCCAACCGCGAATACCCGCCGGTAGCCCGCAGCGAGCAGGGCAATGGCCACCACCAGCCCCTCCGGAACGTCCTGGATCGAGATCCCCATGGCCAGCGAACCCGCCTGCACGGGATCCGCGCCAGCGTAGCCGACCCCAATCGCCAGGCCTTCCGGAAAGTTGTGCAGCGTGATGGCGAATACAAACAGCCACTGTGGCGCTTGAGCCCCAGCAATGGGCGCGTGCCCGACGCGACGGGTCGGGCCATGAAAAGAGCGCCCGAAGGCGCTCCAGGGGACCGCGCGCGCGTTGCGCGTCAGGTCAGGCAGAACTGCGGCGTGCCGCTGGCGTCCACACGCCGGATGCCCTTGAGAATCCATTTGGCGTGCCGTTCGGCTTCGTGTTGCGCCGAAAACAGCTTGCCGCTGGGAATGGGCCAGACACCCTGCCGGTCCTCGAGGTCGCCGTCACGCCGGGTCGTGACGTCCAACCGGTACTTGCCGCTTGGCAACTCAATGACGTCGCAGTGGACTTTAAATCCGTCTACGCAAATACCTTGTTCAGTATTCATCGTGCGTTCCAGAGAGTGGGGATTGATAGAGATCGCTGTGCCCGGGATTTTCCGGAATCGAGTCCCTGTGCGGTGCAACAAAGTGCAAGAATTCCCGACCAGCCGCGCTGCCCATTCCGTACGCGCTGAATGGCGTCGCGGGCACGGCAAACGAAGCGGGCCCTGGACGTCGTCCAGGGCC
>JAEYVD010000399.1 GCA_023432075.1 Pseudomonadota bacterium
ATCAGCAGCGCCCGGTATTCAAGTCCGCAATCAGGTTGTTGAAATCCTGGCGCAGGCTGTTGGCGTCGTTTTCGATCGTCGGGCGCATCATCTTGAACGCGCCGGTGCGGGCGGCGTCTTCCTTGTAGCGGCCGTTGTTGGTGTGCTCCAGGATCTGGCGGCCGGAGGCGAGGAAGCTGTTGACGTTCATCATCATGCCGCTGCAACCCTTGGGGTCGGCTTCGCGCGTTTTCTTGTCAAAGCCCAGCGCCATTTCGTTCATCTTGTCCAACTGCTGCTTGAACGCTTCCTGGTCGGCGCCCAGTCCCTGGCCGTCGAACACGCCCGAGGCCTTGTCCATCGTGGCCTTGCCGTAATACACCATGCCGGCGCGGTAGTAGGCGACCGTGTCCTTCTTGGCCTTCTCGAAGGCTTGCTTGGTGTTGGCCGTGTCCTTGATCGAGATGCCACGGTAGAAATTGTTTTCTGCTTTTGCGACTTCCGTCAGCGCGGCCACGTAGGCCGGGCTTTTATCGCGGGCCAGCGCGCCGTTGTCAGACAGGAAGGTCTTGGCGGCCGAATAGTTTTGCAGTTCGGTGCTCAGCGGGGCCAGTTTGCCCAGCGCGTCCGAGAACGCCTTGGCCGGCGCGTCGATCTCGGCGATGGGTGTCGGCATCGCCAGCGCGCGGTCGAGCTTTTCCTTGGTGCGCAGGATTGCCGTGTCGTTGCTGATGACGAAGTCCTTGAGCGGCTTGCCGCTCTTGAGGGCCGGGACGGCATGGGTTTCGTAGCGGTCCAGCGCCTGCGCAAACGTCGTGGAGATGCTGTTCGCGGTATCCACGTACAGGTTGTACTTGATGATCTCTGCCTGAGCGGTGGCCGCCTCGGGCGCCTTGGCTTCCTGCTTGGCGCTATCGTCGCCGCACGCGGCGAGCGCCAGCGTGAAGACCAGAACTGCGGACATGCGCAAGGGGCGCGGCATAAACATCTTTGTTTCCTGTTGGGGGGTGGTTGTGAAGGGGACGGATGATATTCCCTTCGATTTCCCAACAGGCTACAAAGTCATTCAAAGCTGTCACAAGAGTTTGCAAGCGTTTTAGGTCCACCGCTCGCATCCCCTCCGTGTCCAGAGGCAAGGTCCGTCAGTCGTTCTTCTGCAGGAACTGGGCCGTGGTCAGGTAGTAGTTGCGCGCCGTGGCGTTTTGCTGGCGCTCTCCTAATTCGGTCAGGGCTTGGGCTTTGATCTTGCGCGCTTGGGCGTGCTTCGGGTCCACCGCCAGCACATAGTCCACCTGCTCGGCGGCCCACTGATAATCGCCGGCGTCCAGCGATTCGGCCGCCGCTTTCAGCATGGCGTCCTTGCCGCCCGTCATGGCCAAAAGCTTGTTCGCCCGCGCTGCCGGGGGCAGCGGGTTGATGTTGGTCGCGTTGCCGTCGAACCATCCCACCTGTTGGGCATAGATGCCGCGAACGGCCCACGCGACGGCGCCGTACCATTCCTGCAGATAGGGATGCTTGGCCAGGTTCGGCGGCAGCTTCACCGTTTGCGCCAGCTCGTCGGGCGTCTTGCCTTGACGAATGCCTTCCAAAGTCTGGTCATAGACCGACTTGATGCCGTCGCGGTAGGCGGTCAGCGCGTCCAGCGAGGCGGCTTCTCCCATCAGCGGACCCATGTGGCCGGGCACGATGTACTGGGGCTTTAGCGCAATCATCTTGTCCAGGCTGGCGATCCATTTCTCGACCGGCCGGGTGGGAAGACCGCGCAAGGGCGAGATGTTGGGAAACGTCTTGAGCAGATCGTCTCCCGCGAACAGGACGCGTTCGTCCGGCAACCAGATTGCCACGTTCTCGTCCGTCTCTCCGGGCGTGTGGATCAGCGTGAGCTTGACGCCGGCGATGGTCAGTTCCTGTTCTTGGCCGTCGAACGTTTGGGTCGGGGGAAGATAGCCTTCGCGCGTATGCGGCGTGGTACGCCCATATTCCAACTGCGTGCCCGCGTTGATGAATTGATCGGCGGGCAACGACACGCCAAAGGCATCGCCGCCATCCCGGCGTCCGCGCCCGGTGTCGGGTTTTGCGGAGACCAGCAGCTGGTGCGCGATGATCTTGGGATTGTCGTTGCCGGCGAAGATCTTGGCGCCGCCGGAATGATCCGGGTGATTGTGGGTGTAGATGATGGCCCGGACCGGTTTGACGAGCTTGTCGCCAAAGGCCGCAAGGATCGCCTTGGCATCGTTCGGATTCGCCGACGTGTCGATGATGATCGATCCGTCTTTTCCTTGGATCAAGGCGACATTGCTTGCCGAGTATCCCACCGCCATGTAGACGTGCTCGGACACTTTCAGCACCTGCTTCTTGAATTCATCCGAATGCGCGCGAAGCGCGTTACGGCCTTCGAACGAATCGGCGTGAGCCATTGCGGTCATGGGAGCAATCATCAGCGTGGACAGCATCGCCGCGGTGGCGAGCATCTTTGGGAAGGGGCGAGCGGCGGGGCGCTGCGATGGGAGAAGGCGTGGCGTCGGTTGCATGAACGAAAGTTTAGGCAGCCGTCTTCCCGCCAGGTACCCCGCATTTTGAGAGTCCTCCTCTTGAATTTGAAAGCGTAACCGCCGCTTCCCGCCTCGTCGTGTTAGGTTAGCGCCCAGCAGCGGCGGGCCGCCAGCGGAAAACGAAAAGGTGGGAGAGTCATGATGGACCTGAATGCCGTGCGCATGTTTGTGGCGGTCGCGCAGACCGGGAGCCTCACGGGCGCGGCCGAGCGCCTCGACATCCCCTTGCCGACCGTCAGCCGCCGGATCAAGGAACTTGAGTCCGCGCTGAACGTACAGCTGGTCCAACGGGCATCGAAGGGCACGGTGTTGACCGATGCGGGCGCGCGACTGCTGGAGCATGCCGCTGTCGGGATTGAAGCCTTGCAGGACGCAGAGCACGCCGTGCTGTCGGATCAGACATCGCTGAAGGGGCGCCTGAGATTGTCGCTACCCCAGACCTTCGAACCGTGGTGGAAGCTGATCTCCGCGTTTCAGGAACGCTATCCGGACATCGAAGTGTTCGTTTATTCGACGGAGCGGCGAATGGATCTGTACGAAGACGGCATCGACGTCGCGCTGCGCGTGGGCGACATCCGCCATGACAACCTGGTGGCGCGGAAGGTCTTGAGCTTCCGGAACATTCTGGTGGCAAGTCCCGATCTTGTCGCGCGCCTGGGACTGCCCGCATCGCCGGCGGACCTGACCCGATTTCCTTGCGCCGTGTGGGCGACCCGGGTGGATGCGCGCGTCAGGTGGCAGCTGGGCGATCAGCAGATTGAACCGCGCGCGGTGCTGGCCGCGAACGATTACCACATGCTCACGCAACGCGCGCTGATGGGGGATGTGGTGGCCGAGCTTCCGCCGTTTCTGGCGCTGCCCGCCATCGCGCGAGGCGCGCTGGTGGCGCTTCTGCCGGACCATCTGCTACCGGAATGGCCCGTGCATTTGCTCTATCCGCAGAGTCGGCTCCGATCGAACCTGGTGCGCAATTACCTGGATTACTGTCAGAACAACATCCGCCAGGTGCACGCCGCGTGTACGCCGGGCTGAGCCGCTTGCCCAGCCCACATTGCGGCTGCGCCTTCAGCGGCTGAATCGTTCGGCCGCTTCCACGATGCGTTGCGCGAGCAGCGCGGCCACCGGCTGCCGGATGTCGGAAGGGCGTTCGACCAGTCCGATTTCGCGAAAGAAGGTGGCGTCGCCCAGCGTCTTGACGACGACTCCCCGCGGCAACGAAAGCGCTTTGCTTAGCGGAAGCAGCGCAACGCCCACGCCCTGGCGCACCAGTTGCGCAATGGCTTGCAGCTCGTCCAGTTCAATGGCTTCCTTGGGGGTGATGCGCGAATGCCGCAGGAACTGATCGACCAGCCTGCCGCCGAAGGAACCCCGGTCGTAACGAATGAAGGGCTCGTTTTCCAGCAGATCCAGCCACTCGCGCTGCCCGTGCTTGCGGGGGACCAGAAGCACGAAAGGCTCGTTGAACAGCACGCGCCAGCGCAAGTCGGCGGGCAGGGCGAAGGGGGGCTTGATCATCACCGCAATGTCCACCTCGCCCGAGTCGACCTGGCCCAGCAGGTTCAGCGACAGGCCCGGGACCAGCCGGATGCGATAGCCGGGGTTGATGCTCCAGAACTCGGTCAGGGCATCGGTCAGAAACGTTGTTTGCGCCGACGCGATGGAGCCGACCCGGATCAGGCCGGTCTTGGGGCTGCTTACGTTCTTGCCGAACTTGGCGTAGACGGCCATCACCTCTTCGGCAATGGCCAGCGCTTCACGGCCGTTGCTGTTGAGGTTTGCCGAACGTCCTGTGCGGTCAAAGAGCGGATACCCGAGTTCTTCTTCCAGCCGCTGGATCTGCGCGCTGACGGCGGACTGCGTCAGACCGATGTGAGCCGCCGCATTGGCGAATGTGCCGTAGCGCACAACGGCCATGAAAGTCTGGAGTTCTCGCAGCATGATGACCCTTTGTGGCTGGGGTGGCCCGGATCAGCGCAGATTACCAGGACGCTGGATCGTCTCGACGAAGGCGCGCGCGATCCGGGCGCCCGCCGCATCGGCATCGGCCGCGTGCAGGGCGCGGTCGGCATCGGCCTGGGATTCAAGCCAGCCGGGCGCGATGCGATCGACGCGTTCCTTGTTGCCGCCGGTCCAGCGCTGCACGACGTCGCCGCTGGCTTCGAAGTGAAACTGCATGCCGTACGCGGCGCGGCCGACCCGGAAGCACTGGTTCTTGACAAGGCGGCTCTCGGCAAGCAGCGCGGCGGAATCCGGCAGTGTGTAGGTGTCGACGTGCCATTGAAAGCTGACAAAGCCTGGCTGCAGGTCGGCAAACAAGGGGTCCTGGCGTCCAGCTTCCGTCACCGTGAGCGGCGTCCAGGAAAACTCCCGGGCTACCCCAAGCAGGTTGTCGGCCCCGTAAGCGCGGGCCAGCACTTGCGCCCCAAGGCAGATGCCCAGCACGGATTTACCGGCATCGCCAAACTTGCGCATCAGCGCCACCAGCTTGGGCAGGTAGGGATGGAGTTCGTCGTCGCGCGCGCTTGGCCAGCCGCCGGGAACGATCAACGCATCGAAGTCGTCCAGGCTGATGTCGCCCAGCCCCTCGCGGTGCGCGCGGAACCAGGTGATGTCGGCATGGACGCTTTCCAGCGCGCTTAACAGCAGCCCAAGCTGCGTGTCGTCCATGGTCTCGATGATTGCAACGCGTGGCGCCATGAGGGGAATCGAAGGGTAGGGGTTGGACGAAAGACGCCGGCATCACTTGCCGGTCAGATCGGCGGAAAGGTCGATAGTAACGGCACGACCTCGATCTTGGGGGCGCCCACCAGCATGTAGCCCGGCGCGCGCGTGATGCGTAACGCGGCAACCCCAGAAGACGGGAGCCTCGCCCGGAAGGATGGCTCTAGGGAAAGTCCCAGGCAGGCGATCGCAGCCGCGCTGTCGGTGGCAGCAAACCCGTGGAACAATGCCGGTTGCGCGTCCCACGGCGATCATCATGACTTCCTCCATCAAGTTCGTCATCACTGCATGTGGCTTGCTTGCGTTGTCTGCTTGCGGTCAGTCCGATTGGGCGCGCCCGGTCTATGAGGGCCAGCGCGCCGCGGCGGACCAGTGCCGCCTGAGAAATGACCCGACCGCGCGTCCTTGCGCCACGCTGCCCGCGTATGACAAGTACCAGGCAGAGCGAGCGCGAGCTTCGGGCGGCGCGCCTTCGGATTAGCGCCCGGCGGGGCGAATTCCGGCGCGCCCGCGCCGCGGACTGCCTGTATCATCCGCTGCAAGACATCCGTCCCCCGAGCGGCGTTTTCCGTCGCGCGGCCTGATTGCCAGTGACCCCGGATAGCCGCCATGCCCGACCCGCTACGTCTGCAGGCTTTGATACAGGAGTGCGCTCGCGGCCAGGAGTCCGCGCTGGCGGAACTCTATCGTCAAACCTCCCCGCATCTGTTTGCGCTTGCCGTACGTATATTGCGGCGAAGCGACTGGGCGGAAGAAGTCCTCCAGGACAGCTTCATCAATATCTGGCGCAATGCCGCCCGCTATTCCTCGGAGCAGAGCCAAGTCATGACCTGGATGACGCGCA